>CAIKAA010000334.1 GCA_903825275.1 uncultured Fibrobacterota bacterium
GCTGCTGGTAGGGGCGAAGCTTTCCGACAAAATTTGTCGACACGGGAGCTTGGCCCGCGACCCCGCCCGATTGCAGTCGTTCAAAGACCCCCGCAAGCCAATCCTCGGCCCGGGTTTCCCCCACCGGAATGGGCGATTTCGAAGATCCTTCGCCATCCAACCCCGGCGTGGGAAGGCCTTCGGGCTCGAGGCCTAGCGAATGGCGCATCAGGGTGCCGAGCGTGGCCTGGCCTTGGGATTGGTCCCCGTCCAAGAAGTCCAAGGTCCGCTGGGCGGCATCGGGATCGAAAACCAGCCACTGGCCGCGGTGTTCGACCACCGGCACCTTGAGGCGCACCAAACGCTTGAATTCGTCGACCGGGATATCGAGACCGCCCAACGAGACTTCCCACTTGAAGTCGCACAGCTGTTCCAGTCCGACCAGGGATTTTTCGGGGGCGACATTCGCGCCCTTGCCAATGGCCCCGGAACCAGTCGGCTTGAGGCGCAAATGAAGCTTGACTCCCCCACCGACCTGAGCCTGGACCTTGTCCCACGAAGGCAACAAAAGTCCAAAACCATCCTCGCGCAAATCGCGCGCCGCTTCGGCGACCAAATACCGCACTTCAGGAGCCGATAGCTCGACAAATTCTGGCCGTGACTCTTCCAGGCTGCGTTCGATGGGACCGAAATGCCGCACCGCTCGCGCCAAGTCGGACAGAAGCCGTTCCTGGGGAGCTTCGAACCGTTGGTCCATGCGCCGCAAGGTACGGCTGCGCGTCTCCCAAACTTCTCGGGCGGGAACGATCAAGCTTTCGTCCTGAACCGATTGCAAGTGGAAGGACAAACGCCAACCATGCCCGTGGACGATTCCCTTGTGGGAAAGCTCTCCTTGGTCGGGAGGATCGAGACGGAAACAGGTTCGAGCTTGCGAGCCCGCCGATTCGCCCCGGACATTTTTTGTCCAATCTTCCCAGGCGGCCTGGAATTCGGGAGAGGCGAGCCAAACCGAGGTCCGCCCGTCTTGTCGATCCGCGAACAAGCTGGTGAGCCAGGAGCTGGAGGCTCCCAAGGCGCCCAACGAGGTGTTGTCGAGGGCATTGACGCACGTGTCGAGAAGGGTCCCGATGAAATCGCGCAGCAATTCTTCGGCGTCGGGAAAGCGTCCACCGCGCGCCGCACCGGCACGACAGGACATCGGCATCGCTTGGACCAGCGCATCCAAGCGACGCGAATGCTCGGGGTAGTCCAGGGCGGGAACCCAAGCGGCGCGCCCCTCGGCGAGGCCAGGCAGGTATTCGCCCTGGGCCAACAAGTCGCGCACAAACTGGGCCGCCATCTGCCACAACAACAGATCGTCGCCAGGAGTCTGGCCGCGGATGGGACGCCCCATGGGCAGCGCAACCAAGGCTTTGAGCGTAGAAAGAGGAATGGTGGCTAACCCGGGAATCGTGAAGGGGGCGAGCTTGTCTGGCTCCGTTCCATGGGAGAAACTTCCCACCACTTTGCCTTCCTTGCTGGGCAAAAGCAGGATGGCGTGGATTGATTCGACCGAGATGCGTTCTTGCTTGAGCTGGTTGACCAGTTTTTGTTCTTGCTGGTATTCCAACAAACGCTGGTTCAAAAGCGATTCCAGCTCCTTGAGGACAGGATCCGGTGCGGTGATCTGGTCGTACCACGCCGGTCCGCCCCGTCCACCTCGAGAACCCTGAAGGGCCTTGAGCATGTCCGGTGCAAGTGGCTGTGGACTTTCAGACCACCAGAGAAAACGGCGCCGCTCTGGCAGCCAGGCTCCGTGGATTACACTCATTGGCATACGTGTTGTAGCAGTCCCTGATATCGGCTATGTACTCGATCATCGAGAACATTGGCGCCGGTGGACGTTGAAAGGCTTTTTTGAGAGGAACCAATCGGGGGAGAGTCCGATGAATTCCTGCGCAATGGGAGAAACATACCATTCCTTCATCCCCTGTGACAAGGGCATTTCGAGAATCGGTTCCTTTCCGGGAGAAATCTGGATTCTTGGATAAAAAAAACAGGGATAGGTCCCCTACAGTCCAAACCAATCTCGATGTCCCCAAAAATGTGGTAGGATACCCGGTCTGGAGGGGTAACCTCTTGTTCCGCCCTCCTTCCCGGAGTCTGGATGCAAAAAAATCGAACCAACCTCTTCGCTGCTGGAGCCACTCTGATGGTCTTGATGGGCTGTGCTCCGATGATGGGCGCC
>CAIKAA010000335.1 GCA_903825275.1 uncultured Fibrobacterota bacterium
CATGAGCGTGCGCGACCGCTACCTGGTTGGAAAGCTCGCACCCAAGACCCTTGGGCCCGTCTCCCCGTTTGCGGGCCTCCCCAAATCCGCCGTGAAGGACCCTCCCCCTCCCGCAGATTTCCAGCCGTAGGCCGTGGTAATAATTTAAGGTGGCAACTCTCGGAGAGGTGTGATATGGTCACTCTCCATGAGTTCTATTGCAGTGCTCGCGCAGAAGTTCAGGCCCGTTTGGCCGCTCCTTGATGAGCGGACGCGACGCCTGATGGCAGCCAACGAAGCGATCGGGTTGGGTTATGGCGGAGTCTCCATGGTTCACCGTGCTTGTGGCTTGTCCCGAAAGGCCATCGCCAAGGGGGTTCGCGAAATCCAAGCGGGCGACGCCCCCTTGGCCGGGCGCATTCGTCGCCCGGGCGCGGGACGCAAGAACCTGACGGTCTCGGATCCCGCCTTGGTCGCAGCACTGGAGGGCTTGGTGGACGGCGGAACCCGTGGCGATCCTGAATCTCCCTTGCGCTGGGTCTGCAAAAGCACCCGGACGCTGGCCGCCGAACTGTGTCGGCAACGTCATCCGATCAGCTATGTCAGAGTCGCCCAACTCCTCCACGAGCAACATTACAGCCTGCAAAGCAATCGGAAGTTGGAGGAAGGCGAGGATCACCCCGACCGGGATGCCCAGTTTCGGCATATCAACGACTGCGTGAAGCGGTCTCTGGTGGCAGGCAAACCCGTCATTTCGGTGGACACGAAGAAGAAAGAGTTGGTGGGGAACTACGCCAATGCCGGCCAACAATGGCTTCCGGCCAAACAACCCGAGCCAGTCCAAGGGCACGACTTTCCAGGGCCAGACGTTCCCCGGGCCTTTCCCTATGGCATCTATGATTTGGGGCGGAACGAAGGATTTGTCAACGTGGGCACCGACCATGACACGGGTGCCTTTGCGGTGGCCTCGATTCGCGGTTGGTGGCGGTTCGAAGGACAACGCCTCTATCCCGAAGCCGAGACGCTTTTGATCACTGCCGATGGCGGGGGCAGCAATGGTTCGCGGTTGCGACTCTGGAAATTCGAATTGCAAAGGTTTGCCGATGAGACCGGACTGGTGCTTTCCATCTGCCACTTTCCGCCGGGGACCAGCAAATGGAACAAGATCGAGCATCGGCTCTTCTCTTTCATTTCGTCCAACTGGCGGGGCGAACCGTTGCGGGATTACCACACCATCGTGAGCCTCATTGCCAAAACGACCACCGCAAAAGGATTGAAAGTGATGTGCCGTTTGGATCGTCGGAAGTATCCCCTTGGGAGGAGAGTGTCCGACGAAGAGATGAAGCGCGTGAAGCTGAAACGCAACACGTTTCATGGCGATTGGAATTACCTCATTCAACCCAACTCGCAGGCGTGACTTGATACCTTAATTGATTACCACCGCCTTACTACGCCTCCGACCGGAAGCAATCCACCTCGTGGTCGCAGGCTAATTCGACGGGCATCAGTATCCAAAGCACCGGCAGCGGCGCCCCCCACAACACCCTGCCGCCGTACTACGTCCTGGCCTACATCATGCGGGTGCAATGAGGGGC
>CAIKAA010000336.1 GCA_903825275.1 uncultured Fibrobacterota bacterium
GATCTCAAACCAACCCGCTGGCATGGATCCGGTCTTCCCTCAAACAACTCGAAGAGAACGATGCCTCCGCGTTCGCGAAGCTCGAATCGGCTCAACTGCAAGAGGCGCTTCGGTCGCAGTTGCGAGAGGCCGTTGCAAAATGCGAAGGACTTCGAGAGGCGAGATCTCGAGAACACGAACACGTCCGATCGGCGAGCGAGTCGTTGGAAGAATGCCTGCTTGGATTGGATGTCCCGTTTGGGTCCTCCCAATGGCGCGCCAAATGGGAAGAAAATCGCGACTTCACCGTCAAGACGACGGAATATGTCGGCGAATTCATCGCTCGCCGCCAAGCCCTCGAAACCAATCAGCGAAAATTGGAACTTCTTGAGGCGACTCTCGAAACCTTGGACAACGCCCTAAATGCCAAACGACTGGAGGAACAAACCGCGCATTCCGAAGGAGATCAAGCGTTCGCAGCTCATCAACGGCAGTTGGACGAACGGCGAAACCTCTTGGGAGGACGCACCGTCACCGAGGTGGATGCGGCTTTGGACCACTCCATCGATCAAGCGCGCAAGCTTCTCGAGGAGGGGACGCGTCGTCAAGAAGAGGAGGCTCGGAAATTGGCCTCCTTGGAAGGCCAGGAAGCCGAATTGATCCGCCAAGAAAACACCCTAATGGTCGAATTGGTTGCGTTTCGAGGCGCTCAATTCGCTCCAACCGATCCGACCGTCGATGTTCTCTTGTGCCAAGAAATGGCTCGGGACAAGTGGAACCAAATCGAATCCGATTTGGCAGCGTTGCGTCGGGACATTGCCCAGTTGTCCTTGGTGTTGGGCCAGGACCAGGCAAACCGCGCCCAGGCCGAACAGCTGGTGCAACGAATCGCCGAACAGCAAACCGAACAAGATGCCTGGAGTGTGCTGAACACCCAGATCGGCTCGGCCGACGGCAAACTTTTCAAACGCATCGCCCAACAATTCACCCTGAAAACGCTGCTCGAAGAAGCCAATGTCCAACTTCTGTCCATCGCCCCTCGTTATGCCCTGCAGATTTTGGAAAACTCCATGCACTTTGTGGTGCTGGACCACGATAGTTATGAGGAATTGCGTCCTGTCCAAACCCTTTCGGGGGGAGAAAGCTTTTTGGTCTCCCTCGGACTGGCCCTGGGCCTTTCCCACATGGCGGGCGGCGAACTTTCGGTAGAATCGCTTTTCATCGACGAGGGCTTCGGAACCTTGGACGGTGAAACTTTGCAGGGCGTCATGACCGCTTTGTCCAGCCTGCACGCCCAAGGCCGCAAGGTGGGGCTCATCACCCATGTAGAAGAAATGAAGGAACAGATTCCGGTCCGCATCGAGGTCGTCAAATTGGGGCAGGGCACCAGTCGCGTCGAGGTGCTGGGTTGATTTGGTTGTTTCTCGCGTTGTTTGCTTGGAGCGACTCGATCGCTTCGAGATCATCGCTCCCCTGGTTCGCACTGGCACCCAGTGGGCGATCGGAGCGATTTCGTCCTCCCAAACCAACCCTGGACTGGGTCCGATGGATCCCCTTGCAAAGAGCTCTTTGAATCGTTTTATGGTCTTCGAAAGAGAACACCAAGCGGAATTCTGGTGCAACCAGAGCAACACGGTTCTTTCCCGATACGATTCCTTCCTCCAGATCCAAATCACCGGGACCTGTCCCTCGTTTGGGAATTGGCAGAAATTTGGCGGATCGAGGTCGGCGGCACCCCCCACGGGAAATGTCCCCCCTTTCGATGGTTATTTTTGCATCGTCCAACCAGACACCATGACCTTCCCGATCGGGACGGATTTTGGCACAACACCTCGTGGAGGCAGTCTATGATCCCCTTTGCCCTGGAAACCAGATCGGTGGTCAAGCGCTACGGAAGCCTCGTGGCGGTCGATGGAATCGACCTTGCCATCGCTGGGGGCGAAGGCGTTGCCTTGCTTGGTCCCAACGGCGCCGGGAAAACGACCTTGGTCGAAATGATCGAAGGCCTGATCCCTCCCGATTCCGGGCAAGTGCTCGTCGAGGGATTGGACTGGAAGCGCGATGGGGCCAAAATTCGCGGGCGCTTGGGGACCTGCTTGCAAGATGCCAAGCTCCCCGAGCGGCTGCGCGTGGACGAAACCCTGGAGCTGTTCTGCTCCTTCCACGGCCGCGGTCTGGATCGGGCCGAAGAACTTCTCCAACTCGTCGATCTGGTCCCCAGTCGCAAACAACTGACCGGCAAGATCTCGGGCGGGCAGCGCCAACGTTTGGCCCTGGCCTGCGCGATCGCGGGAGGTCCGCAGATCTTGATTTTGGATGAGCCGACCACCGGGGTCGATCCCGCCGCCCGGCGCCAGATCTGGGAGATTTTGAAAACCCTGCGGACCCAAGGTGCCACCTTGCTCTTGACCACCCACTTCATGGACGAAGCCGAGTTCCTTTGCGACCGCGTGATCTTGTTGGAAAATGGCCGGATTTTGGAACAGGGTCCGGTTCCCGAGTTGTTGGCTCGCGGCGGGGTCAGCTCGTTGGACGATCTATTTCTGAAACTGGCAGGCCGGAGGATTTTGGAATGAGCCAAGCGTTTTCCCCAAAAATGCGGTTGCGGGCCTTGCTCCTTCTTACCAAGGCCCACATGCTGGAATTCTTCCGCGAGCCGGGAATTTTGTTCTGGGCCTTTGGCTTTCCCATCCTGCTTTCGTGGGCGCTGGGAATGGCCTTCCTTTCGCCGCACACCGCGAAAACCACCTTGATTGTCAAATCGTCAGATTCTGTCGCGATGCGGATTGTTCTTCCCGACTCGGCTTCCATCGCGCTGGTGGTGCTGGAAGGCGACGAGGCCTTGCGGGCGCTGCGGCGCGGCGAGGCGACCGGGATCGTGTCCTTGGGCTCAGACGGCATCCATCTGCAAGTGGACACCACCTCCCAAGAAGGGACCTTGGCCCGCCTATTGGTGGAACGAGCAGCGGCTCGCGGCCTGTTGGAAACCGTGCGGGTCCGAAAGCCGCCCGCTCGTGCCGGAACCTACGCCGATTTTCTATTGCCCGGCATGCTAGGGCTGGGGCTGATGAACGGCTGCATTTGGGGGATCGGCTTTGCCCTGATGGATCTGCGACTACGCAAACTCCTGCGTTTGTTCGCCTCGACCCCGTTGTCGCGGCTGGACATTCTGCTTTCTGTGGTGTTGGCACGCGGGATGATCTTGCCGCTGGAAAACTCATGCTTGTGGGGATTTGGCGCCTTGCTCTTTGGGGTCACGATGCACGGCAACTGGATCTGGTTCATCGCCTGTGCCCTGGCCGGTTGCGTGGCCTTCGCGGGCCTTGGGATTTTGGGCGCCAGTCGGGTGGGCCACATGCAGGCGGCCTACGGGATCGTGAACGCGCTCACGATTCCCATGACCATTTTGTCGGGCGTCTTCTTTTCCTGGACGCGCTTTCCTCACTGGCTCCAACCGGTGGTCAAATTTCTGCCGTTGACCTTGGTCTGCGATTCGCTGCGAGCGGTCAGTTCCGAAGGCGCGGGACTGGTGCAAATCGCCCCCAAGCTCCTGGCATTGCTTGCCTGGGGGTTTTTGACAGGATCTGTCGGCCTAAAACTATTCCGCTGGCGGTGACTAGCGGGTCACCGGACTCAGGGTGCGGATTCTCGCCAAGCTGGAACCAGCAGCTCCCGTCAAACGCGCTTGGACCAACACCATTCCGGCTCCACGAGGCGCGGGAATTCGTTGGATTCCGCTGGTTGCGGCTGCCAAACCGCTAGCCAAAATCCGTCCGGTCAGGTCGCGCACATCCCACTCCAGTTGCAGCGGGGTCGTTTCCGAGCCAAGAGCGACGGAAAGGTCCCAGCCGCCGGGTCGGGCGCGAAGGTCCAGGGAAGAACCGCGAACCGAGACTTGGCGCACCCCAACGGTAGAGTTCGCATCACCCTTGGCGATTTCGTACCAAAGCGAGGTCCCAGGAAGATTGAAGAAGAGGGTGTCGCGGCTCCAAACGACCGGGAGGCTTGCCACCCGAACTCCCTTCGGATCCAGCGAGTAGACGCTCACGGAATCCTTCCTACCGGGGATGATCCAGACAAGGCCTTTGACCGGCTCGCAGATCGCCGTGTCACCTGCCACGGTTTGGCGGGTGGTGTGGGAAAAGTCGGTCGCCCAGATGGTACCGGGATTTTCCATGCGAGCGGATGTCAGCAACAGAAGGTGGCGGGAGCTGCTCAGGGGGAGGGTGTCGGAGGTCACCAAATGGACCGCCGCGAAGTCGCGGTTCCCGGTGGTCTTGAGTCCCGAGGTACCGAGTTTCGAGGTGTTGGCTCCTGCGGACAGGAAGCCCACCAATCCTTGCCAGGAAGGGTTGTCGATCTTCAGAAGGCCTTTGGCTTGATCCCAATCCAATTCTCCCGTGTTGGAAACCGCGCGGGTTCCCGGATCGACAAAATTTGTCGGTGAAGAGGACACGGCAGAAAAGCTTCCCCAGCGCGTCGGGTTCACCAAGGTCGATGCCACCGAGCCATTGAAGGGAGAGCCATCGAGTCGCTTGGCCGAGCCAGCCAAGTCCGCTTCGGTGACATCGAGCGTCGTCATGCTATTGGTCGGCGAAATCTTACCTGTGCGAAACAGCCGGGCCAAATGCTGCTGGGTGACCAGAATCGGGTTCATCCCGGAATTGAAGAATTTCATGTAAGCGGTCGACTTGAACAGGGGTTCGCCGTCGTAGTAGGCATGCAACAATGCTCCGTCGGCATCCAGAAATCCCATGTAGCCATAGTAGAAGGCGGTCGCTTCGCACAAGTATTGGTTGGGCCAGGGGTGATTGTATTCGCTGCCAAAGAAGGGCTTGTCCTTCACCCGACTCAGCGAGAAACCGGGAATGGTCCCCCAGTCAGGATCTTGAATCATTGGTTTTCCCTGCTGGATGAAATTTACGTCAGACCACCCCGCAGGAAAGTAGGGATGGTCCCAGTACCAATGCGCGTCGATGTAATCGGCTTTCGATTGGCTGGCAATGGACGGAAGACCGTACCAATTGTTCGTAAACGTCACGGGAACCTTGATTCCGATCGAGTCTTTCAAGAATCCGCCGAGCCCCGAGATGTATTTGGATTCAAGATCAGCGTAAAATCGTTCTTCGTCACTGTAGCGGGGAGCCGATAGCGACACAATCGTTGAACGCGACGATCGTTTCACCGACCCATTGGCCAAGCTTTCGTTGGTGCGTAATCCATCTCCTGCGAATTCCATGAAAGAGGCCGAATCGATCCGGATCGTTCCTTCGCTATGACCAAAATCCAAGTTGACCCGAAAGTCTCCATCCAGACGGATCGGAGCGACGAAGAATTGGTCGCACTCACTCCAATCGGTCCCTACCTGACAGGTATTGTCCCCGAACCAGGTCCAAACAAAATCTTGGAGAAATTCCGTCCGAAGCGTCGTGGGGACGCTTCCCTTGACAAAGAAGCGAAAGCGATAGCCCTTGCCCGGGATCACCGAGAGGCCGGTATAATTTACGTTCGCGTCGAAGTCATTGGTGCCTTGCGATGCCACCGTCACTGTTAAAGCGTTGAGGCTGCCGTACCCCCCAACCCCCTGGTTCATGGTGATTCCCGCCGTGGATTTCGGATCGTACCAAGCGGCCCAGCCGTTGATGCCAGTTTCGAAAGAGGGATTCGCGATCTGATTGATCGCGGTTCCCACAGGTCCTGCCCAGGCAGATCGCAAGGCGAGATCCGAGGGATATTTGCCGCCCAGCCACCGGTTCCACAACGTGTCCAGCTCGTGGTAGTAGTAGGGCGCCATCCCAACCGCATTGGTGGCGCTGGTGGAATCCCAGTGGGAATAGGATCCCCAAGACAACCAAGCCTGGAACAACTGGTTTTCATTGGTCAGTTCCCAAGTCGCCACGGCTGGATCGTCCTTGTAAGCCAGGCCGGTGAACGGATTCACATGTTGCGCCAACTGGGCAGCCCAAGACTTTTCGATTTGGATCAAGCGAGGATCGAAGAGGGAGACGATCTTGCCCATATCGTTGGTGACCGTGGCCGGAATGGTGTCTCCCGATTTGAACACGCGCGCCGATTGGACGCAGAAGTTGTAATAGATGCCTTGGTCGCGCAGACACTTGAGAAACCAATCCAAATTGCGCATCCGGACCGGGTCGATGGTTCGTGTGTTGTCACCGGCCTGATAAACGGCGGATCCCCAATCGTTGTCGATCAGGTGGATGCGCAGGAAGTTGGTGCCTAATTTCCGAAGCCGGGCCGCGATCAGCGGGGCATCGGCGCTGTCGGGATAATTTGATGAGGTCACGTTCACAAACCCATTGAACCGTACCCGCCTCAGGTCGTTTTGAAACTTAAAGTGCCCATCGGGAGTCGTTTGCAGAAACCCATACTTCCCTGCAGGCGCTTCAACGGACCACGATTGGTCTGTGATGGTGTGGGAGGTGTCGTTCCAAGCCATCGGGAAACGAAACCACCCTGTGTGGTTGATGGTGGCCGACTGGGCAGCAAAGGCAATTGCCCCCAAGAAGCAAAGGAAAGTTTTCGAGTTCATGGATTGGGGATACTCCAGCATTCAAGGAAATGGA
>CAIKAA010000337.1 GCA_903825275.1 uncultured Fibrobacterota bacterium
AGATTCGTCCAGGGGTTGCGAAGGCTTGGTAGGGCCACCCCCAGCATTTCCCAAAAGACATGGAAAAACAACACACTCAGTGCCGCCCAACCACGGATTCCGTCGACCTCGTGGTTTCTGCGGCGGATGGGCTTGGAGCCAAGCGCCAAAGTGGTTTCGATCTTCCCCTTCATTTCAATAGTCTCCGCCCATGTTCAAAACCGCCAGAAAGGCCACTTTTGGAACTTCTACCGAGCCGAATTGAAGGCGTTTGAGATCGCATTGGGGCCCCACCTCGCCGACCTTAATCCGAAGTCTTGGCTGTGGATGGGATTTTGCCGGTCTCTGACATGATCCACCGAACTCCTTTATCCAGCCAACCAAGGCACCACTCCTCAACCAGGGTGAAGAGCGTGCCCAATCCCAAAGAGACGACGACAGAAACTGACGCAGCCAGGATCCACCACTGGTCCCGAGTCAACTGGAACGGCACAGAGGTCCAGGAGATAAGCCAACAATCCAAGGAAATGATCACCGGGAAATGAATCAGGTAGACAGAAAAAGAAATCCGGCCTAAAAATTTTGAAATTCCATTCGAGAAGAACCTGCGCAGCATGGGGCTGGAATACACGCAAAAAACAAAAGCCGCGCTGAATGCCAAATGGAACGGAATCCACACGACGCAAGGTGCGAGAAGCAGAAACCCCAAAGGAGCCAGGAACCGACCCCAAAGATTCTTCTCGATCCGTTCGAAATAACCGTGCTTTCGCAGGTGGGCAAATCCGACACCGATGAAAAACAACCCGTAATAGGATCGGCAAAAGAGCAGCCATAAGGAGAGGGTGGCGAGGACCCAGAGTGGATGGCGGATTTTGGTCTGAACCTGGCAAAAGGCAAACACCAGCAGCGAGCCGATCAGCTCCATGCCCATCGTCCACAAAATGGGGTTGTAGGCCTTGTCAGGGAGTTGTTCGGCATAAACCTTGTAAAAAGCGAATTTGAACAACCCAATGATCGAGGGGTTAAAATGCAAGAATCCACCCAGCCAATCTTCCCTCTTCACCATCGCCACGACCGGCCCATGGAAATCGAGATGAGCCACCATGAGTAGGTAGACGAGGGCACAGGAGAGGAAGATCGGAATGGAGAGGCGGAAATACCGTTTTACGATGACCCGGTCCATCGTGGCGCGGGAAATCATGCATCCCGTGGCCAGGGCGTCGCCCGAAAGCACAAAGAAAACCAAGACCGCAAATTGACCGTTGAACAGCAAATCCGTCAAATGATTGCGGAGTGCCGGAATGGCAGTCCCCAACACACCCAAAAAGACATGGCCGAACAACACGCTCAGCGACGCCCAACCGCGGATTCCGTCGACCTCATGATTTCTGCGGCGGACGGGCTTGGAACCAAGCGCCAATGTCGTTTCGGCCTTCCCCGTCATTTTCGAACCTTCAATTGTCTCCACCCATGTTCAAAACTGCCAGGAAGGCCTCTTGTGGGACGTCCACCGAGCCGATGGACTTCATCCGCTTCTTGCCTTCTTTCTGCTTGTCCAACAGCTTGCGCTTGCGCGAGATGTCGCCGCCGTAGCACTTGGCGGTCACGTCCTTGCGCAGCGCTTTCACGGTGGTGCGGGCGATGATCTTGTTGGCCAAGGCCGCTTGGATGGCGATGTCGAACTGCTGGCGCGGGATCAGCTCCTTGAGCTTTTCGCAAAGCCCGTTGCCGTGTCCAAACGCCTTCTCGCGGTGGATGATCACAGAGAACGCGTCGACCGGATCGCCGTTGAGCAAGATGTCAAGGCGATTCAGGTCGCCCTCGCGGTACCCGATCGCGTCGTAGTCCAAGCTCGCATACCCCTTGGTCGCGCTCTTGAGCCGGTCGAAGAAGTCGAACATGACTTCGCCCATGGGAAGCTCGAACTCGAGCGTTACCTGGATTTCCGAGATGTAGCTGGTGTTCAGGTACACGCCGCGCTTCTCGTTGCACAGCTTGTGGATGTTCCCGATGTACTCGCTGGGCGTGAAAATCTGGGCCTTGATCCAAGGCTCGGCGATGGAGTCGATCGCGTTGGGAGAGGGCAGTTGGGAGGGGTTGTCGACCAGCACCACTTCGCCGTCGGTTTTTGTCACGTGGTATTCCACGCCGGGAGCGGTGGTGATGATGTTCATGTTGAACTCGCGGTCCAACCGTTCCTGTACGACTTCCATGTGCAAGAGCCCCAAGAATCCACAACGGAATCCAAATCCCAAGGCGCCCGAAGTCTCGGGAACAAAACTGATCGCGCTGTCGTTGAGCTGGAGCTTTTCCAAGGATTCGCGCAGTTCGGAATAGTCGTCCGGGTCGATCGGGTACAGCCCGGCGAACACCATCGGTTTCACCTCGCGATACCCGGGAAGTGGCTCGGTAGCCGGTCTAGCCAGGTCCGTGAGGGTGTCGCCGGTCTTGATGTCGGACAGGTTGCGGACATTGCCCACCAAGTACCCGACTTCCCCCGCTGAGAGCTCGTCGCAGGGGATGCGGGTGCGGGTGAGAATCCCGAGCTCGATTGCTTCGTACTCGCCGCCCGAGCGCATGTAGCGCAGCCGCATGCCCTTCTTGAGGGTGCCCTCGACCACGCGCACGTAGGCGATGGCCCCGCGATAGCTGTCGTACACCGAATCGAACACGAAGGCACGCAAGGGCAATTCGCGTTCGGCGGTCGGGGCCGGGAAGAACTCGACGATCTTTTCCAACAGTTCGGTGATGCCGATGCCCGCTTTGGCGGAAACCCGCGGAATCATGTCGGGGTCCATCCCGATCAGATCGGCGACTTGCTTGGCGAACAAGTCGGGCTGGGCCGAAGGAAGATCGATCTTGTTCAAGATGGGCAGGATTTCCAGATCGGCGCCCATCGCCAAGTACAGATTTGAAATCGTCTGGGCTTGGATTCCTTGGGTCGCATCCACGACCAAAATCGCCCCTTCGCAGGCGCGCAAGGAGCGCGAGACTTCGTAGGTAAAGTCCACATGCCCTGGGGTGTCGATCAGGTTCAGGTAGTACGTCTCGCCCTTATACTCGTACTCCAGGCGGATGGCCTTCGACTTGATGGTGATGCCGCGCTCGCGCTCCAAATCCATGCTGTCCAAAAGCTGGGCTTGCATGTCGCGCTTTTGCACCGTGCCGGTGTTTTCGAGCAGACGGTCGGCCAAGGTCGACTTGCCGTGGTCGATGTGGGCGATGATGCAAAAATTGCGAATACGCTTAACTTCGGGTCTGATCATAAGGGGGGCAAAGGTAGTTCTTTGAGCATCCCCCCTCCCCGTTCCCCTCCCCTGTCAGGGGAGGGGCTTTGGTTGGAGCATCTCCTCCTCCGCACCCGCACCCCACGGCGCGGTTTGGAACATCTCCGCCCCCGTCCCCCCGACTCCGGCGCAGTTTGGAGCATTTTCTCCTCGTTCCCCTTTGCCCTGGCGCAGTTTGGAACACTGCACAACGGCGTTGTTGCACTGCACCCCGCACCCACTCCCCAACGGGGGCGAACGAGGCGCGAAGGTATCTTCCTGTCAGCGGACACGTCAAAGTGATTCGGTCGCGGACACTTGAAAGTGATCCACCCGGCGGTCATTGGGAAAGTTAGCC
>CAIKAA010000338.1 GCA_903825275.1 uncultured Fibrobacterota bacterium
CGATACCTCGGCCTTCGACTTCGTGGCGGTCGTCCCCCAAGACGAAGTGTCGCGGTTGTTCACCCACCAACCTCGCGCCCTTTCGGTGCGACTCAAGGGGGCGTCCGACACGACAATCAATCTTACTGCGGTGCGCGTCATTCCCATGGAACACACCCGACTTCCTTCTGCAGCGTTGGGCTGGTATGGCGGCGGCGACATCGAGGTCTCGGCCGGCCAAGGCGACCTCACCAAAACGGTCGAGCCGTTTTACGAGATCCGCTCCGCGGTTCCCACACAGGCCAACGCCATGTTGCACCAAGGGCATTCCGGCAAGATTCGTTTCATGCTAGGTTGGACCCCGTTGTTGCCGCAAGGTTGGCGCAAACTGCGCCAGCAATTGCAGAAGTACTACCGGCTATGACCGGCTATGTCCTCGATCCGCGCGGTTGGAATGACAATTTCCGACTGACCGCCTTGCACCGAAAGCCAAAACTGACCAAAGGGATCGACGCCTGGCTCGAACGAAACTGGGGCAAGCTGAAGGGAAATCGATGGGTCCTGCAAAGCCTCCTTTCCAAAGCCAGCCTCATCGATGCCGCCTCGGTGGAGTACATGCGAATCACCGACCAGGAGCTTCGCCGGGACTTGGTGAAGATGCGTGAAATCCATCGGCGCGGTGGTCGTTTTGCACCCCTTCAGCACGACCAAGCGCTAGCGCTCATCCAAGAAGCGGCCCACCGCACGTTGGGATTTCGTCCGTACATGGTCCAATTGGCGGGCGCACTGGCCTTGGAGCGCGGCTTTGTGGCCGAAATGTCCACCGGGGAAGGCAAGACCGTCACCATCGCCATGGCCGCGGTTCTCAAAGGTTGGGCGGGCTTTCCCTGCCATGTCCTGACGGCGAACGACTACCTCGCTTCGCGCGATGCCCAGATCATGGGAAACCTCTTTGAATTTTGTGGGGTTTCGGTGGGAAGCGTCACCTCGGAAATGGACCCCGCCGAACGCCAACAAGCTTACGCAATGGATGTCACCTATTCGACCGCCAAAGAGGTGCTGGCCGATTTCCTGCGCGACCGCTTGGCATTGGGGCAGCAGCAGAACTACCAGCGCCGTGTCATCCACTCCCTGCTCCAGCCGGGAAGCATCCGCCCCCGAGGCGTGGTCATGCGAGGCGTCCACACCGCCATCGTGGACGAGGCTGACAACATTTTGATCGATGAAGCGGTGACCCCATTGATCATCGCTCGGGACGAACCCAACGAGGCCTTTTCAACCGCCTGCAAATCTGCCGATGCCCTCGCCCAAAAATTGGTGAAGGGAATCGATTACACCACCGACGACGAATTTCGCATCATTCGTTTTCAGCGGGATATTGGACTTTCTAGTACGGCTGAAGCCAAGCGGGAACCCCATCTGTACGCCGGGCATTTGTTCCAAAAGGACTTGGTTCGCCAAGCCTTGGTGGCCCGCGAATTTTTCCACCGCGACAAGCAATACGTTTTGGAAGAAGACAAGGTGGTGATTGTCGACGAATCGACCGGGCGCAAGATGCCCATGCGCACCTGGAGCGCGGGTCTCCACCAGTTGATCGAATTGAAGGAAGGGGTCGAAATGACCTCGATCC
>CAIKAA010000339.1 GCA_903825275.1 uncultured Fibrobacterota bacterium
GCCCAGGCTGCGGAATAGGCCGTGGCAGCCAGCCAAATTGGCAACAGCACCCTCCACAACGGCCGGCCGGCCCCGAACATCGCCGCCAATTCAAGCCGACGCGCTAGGCCCGCAACGGCGAACATGGAGGCGAGCAAGACGGCGATGGGACTGACCAAAAACAGAATGTAGGGGATGGAATGGAAATAGTATTCCTTGATGTCGTGCGCGGATCGGTCGTTCCAAATTCGGATGGCACCGACATAATCCACCGCCACAAAGACGATCGTGATTGCCAACAAACATCCCATCAGGATGGTCAGGAATCGTCCCAGCACATAGCGATCCAAACGGTTCATCCGGCGGCCCTTTCCTTCGAACCGATCCCCAAGCGACGAAGGAGGGAATGGAACCACTCGTAGCGGAAGAATTGGCTGTGTCGTCCCATCCGCGAAACCAAAAACAACCCGATCACGCCCAGGACGATGTCCGGGAGCCACATGGCTAGGGCCCCGTCGATCTTGCCTTTGTCGGCAAGAGTCTCTCCGCCAATCAGGGCGGCCCAGTAGAGGATGAAGAAGGTCAAACTGTAGCTTGCCCCAGTCCCAATCCCACCGGAACGCGCCAAAATCCCCAACGGAGCTCCCACCAGAACAAAGAGGATGCAGGCCACGGGAATGGAAAACTTCTTGTGGATTTCGACCCGATAACGATTGATTTCATTGCGTTCCCAGCGGATCTGTTCCAGCGCATTTTTGGATTCCGCTTCTCGGGATTGCGCCAAGGCGCGCACGGTTCGGGCTGCGGAAAGAAACGGGTTGGAATCCACCTTGGCCCGGCTCACTCCAGCGCCCGACAAAACCATTTGGGAATCCTTGCGTTTGTCGGCATCCTTGTGGGCACTTGAATCGATTTCCAAAAGGCTTTGGACCCAACGCAAATCCGAAAAGATTCTTTCCGAAGACTCCTTGACCAAAACGGTTTCACGGTCTTTGGCCTGATGGAGTTGGCGCTGCATCTCGGCCACAGGCATTTCCCTGTCGCCTCGATACCCTTTGTCGGTCCGGTGAAGACGCGAGTCGATGTTTGGCACCGCGACTTCCAGCTCGTTGAAGCGGATCCGAAGGTAATTGGCTGGTTTGTCGCGATCGGGGGAATGGGTTTCCCCGTCCTTGAGGGAAAAGATCCAGGCATCTTGGACGGAGTCGAGCTTGACCCGACCGCCCTTGGCAGTGATGACCGTGGGTTGGCCGCCTCCCCGATCTAGCTGGTAGATGGTGATGTCGCGCAAGGAATCGGTCACCGGATCGTTGGCGCCCAACCAAAGGCGAAAGCCTTCAAAATCCTGGATCATTGTCCGTGGCTGGAGCAAAACCGCTGGGCGCTTGCGAGAAATATCTTCGCGCAGGCTCGCAGCCCGGAAATTGGCCTGAGGGAGAACTTGGTCGTTGAACCAAGTCAAGCCTACGGCCAACAAGGTTCCGGCGAACAGCACAGGCAGCAACATTTTGGCCGGGTGCATGCCCGCAGCCCGCATGGCGTCGATTTCTCCATCCGAGGACATTCGGCCAAACGCCATCAGCGAGGCCACCAGAACCGACATGGGAATCGAAAGAGCCAGCATCCACGCGGCGTTGAGGAAGAACAGCTCGAGGACCACCTTCCAGGCCAGGCCTTTGGTCAGGATCGAGTCCAGAATCTGGACCACAAAATCGACCAAAAACAGGCCCGTGATGACCACGAGTGCGTAGAAAAAGGGGGCGATGTGCTCGCGCAGGATGTGTCGTGTCAAAATCATAGGTTGGAGTCTTGTCAAGTTAGCAACCCACGATGCTTCGAGGGCAATCTGGCTTCTACATTCTCGGACACCCTCTCATCCGGTGATCGGAGTCCATGCCAAACTTGCTCTTGTCCGACTACGACTTCGAGGTCCCAAACGACCTTGTCGCCCAAATCCCTTTGCCTCGGGGCAGTTCCCGCATGCTGATCGCTCCTCCCGGACCGGTGGGCACGAGATTGGAGCACCGGGGTATTTCGGATCTGGCTTTGCAGTTGCGAGAAGGCGATTGCCTGATCTTGAATGACACCAAGGTTTTGAGGGCCCGATTACGCGGCGAGGTCCAAAGCGGTGGCGGCATCGAGGTGTTGCTTTTGGAATCGACCGGTCACGACGCCCAAAGTTGCTCTTGGATGGCTTTTGCCAAGCCAGGACGGAAATTGAACCTAGGAAGAGTGGTGCGCTTCCCGGGCAACCAAGATGCCGTCGTCGAGGCCATTTTGCCCGATGGCGCTCGGGTTTTGAAATTTTCCAGCGATCTGGCGCGCTTCCACACCTGGTTGTTGGATTGGGGGGAGCTTCCACTGCCTCCCTACGTGAAACGCCCTCCAAATTTGGCCGACGACTCCAGCTACCAGACCGCTTGGGGGACCCGGCCTGGAGCCGTCGCCGCGCCGACCGCGGGACTCCATTTGGGTGAAAAAGAATTGCACGAAATCCAAGCCGCAGGCGTATCGATCGCCCATGTCACCTTGCATGTGGGCGCGGGAACCTTCCAGCCAGTTTCTGTCGAAAACGTGTTGGACCACCCCATGCATTCCGAACACTGGGAAATGTCCCCGGAGACGGCAGATCACCTCACCGCAGTTCGGCGCGCCAAGGGCCGGCTGGTTTGCGTGGGCACCACATCGTTGCGAACCCTCGAAACGGTGTACCGCCAGAATCACGGACAATTTTTGCCAGGAAGCGGCCAAACTAGGCTGTTCCTGCACCCGTTGGACAGGCCCCAATCCGCCCAGGGCCTGTTGACCAATTTCCATTGGCCACGAACGACCCTGATCTTGTTGGTAGCCGGATGGCTCGGATCGCGCGAACGCTGGCGTGAAGTGTACGACGCCGCCCTGGCCGATCGCTATCGCTTGTTCAGTTACGGCGATTGCATGCTGTCGCTGGTATCGTAACCATTGTAGTGTTGTAA
>CAIKAA010000340.1 GCA_903825275.1 uncultured Fibrobacterota bacterium
CGACCCCTCGACCAACCGCTGGACCCTTGCCATTCGCCACAATGTTTTGATCGCCGGCGATTCGCTTCTGCTCGACTCGTCCCAAGTCACGGACCTGCATGGCAACAAGGCGGAAGCCTGCCCCAGCCTGTACCGCGTTCTGAAACTTTGGTCGCGCCCCCCTCCGGTGTCGCGGTCCTGGATTTTGGATGCGGATAGCAATGGCACGGCCGACCAGGTTGTGTTGGTGTTCAAACGCGTTCTGCACGCTGGCGAAAGCCCTGATTCGGTCCACATCCAGTTTGGTCCCTTCGACAGCCTGCGCACTGTTTCGGTGATGGCTCCGGTGGTGGGGGATTCGGTGATGCGGCTCACCTTGGTCCATCCGTTCCCTCGCTCGATCACGGTGGGCTCGGGAGCCCGCGGAGCGGGCTTGCTCACGGTGTTCCAGGGCGGAGCCGCTTCGGTGTCCGCGCTCTCCGACTCGGTGGGTCCCAACCTGTTGTTGGCCAAGCTGGCCTATGGCGATTCGACGACCGATACGTTGGCGCTGACTTTCTCCGAGCCCATGGACTCGATTGCTGGCACAAGGTGGATGGATGTCCTCAAGGGCACGGCGACAAATCTTGTCCCAAAAAGTTCTCCGGTATCCATTTCGCCGACGCAATGGAAGCTGGTCCTCGACACGGGGCTGGTCATTTTGGGCGACTCGGTACGTCCGGTTGCCAACGGGCGTTGGCGCGATTCGGCCTTGACCTCGACGGCCCTTTTGCACCCTTGGATCGTGGTAAATGGTTCCGAGCGCGCTCCGGTGCTTGGCTGGTATTCCGACACCAACGGCGACGGACAAGTGGACTTGGTCCATCTTCGCTGGTCGCGTCCGTTGCGGACCAAGCCCTCGTTCGAGCTTTCCTGGCCCAATCGGCGCGGCGGCCTGGACACCTTGCGGCTCGACTCCTCGGCCTGGACTTTGAGCCCCGACCACCGGTCGCTGACCCAGTCTCTGAGCGGTTTTGATTCGTTGGTCACCAGTTCACCAACCGTGAATCTGGGAATCCAGATCTCGGGCGGCGAGCTCAAGCCCTTTGCGATCCAAGACAGCGTCGGGCCCTTGCTCACCAAGGCCCGGATTTCCTACGGGACAAATTCCGACACCTTGACCTTGACCTTCACGGAGAAGGTTTTGGCGACCTCCCTGAAAACCGGGCTTTGGAAAAAATCGCTTCCGGACTCGGTCTTTGGATACCTGGGGCTGGCGACCACGTCCAACAATTTGGTTTGGAGCGTTCCCCTGACCACCGGCAGCGTGATGCTGGGCGACTCGGTTCGTCCCACCCAAACGGACGGATATGTCGATGCCTTTGGCAATCGTCCCACGGTCTTGCATCCGTGGGTGCGGGTGATCGGCCCCGAGCGTCCTCCGGTCTTGGCTTGGTATTCCGACACCAACGGCGATGGCCAAGTGGACGTGGTCACGATCCAGTGGTCGCGGAGCATTGGGACTCGTCCTGCCTTTGACCTGCGCTGGCCCTCGAAATCGGGTGGATTCACCACGGTCAAGATTGTGGCCAATTCCTGGCAACTTGGCTCGGATGGAATCACGGCGATCCTGCCTGTTTCGGGCTTTGATTCGTTGGTCACCAGCTCGCCCAGCCTAGACTTGGGCAGCCAAATTTCGGACACCTTTGCGGCCGCCTTTGCGATCCAAGACAGCGTGGGCCCCCTCTTGACCAAGGCGCGCATTTCCTACGGGACAAATTCTGACACGCTCAAGCTTTCCTTTACAGAGAAGGTGAGTGCCACGGCCCTGAAAACGGGATTGTGGAAGCATGGCGCATCCGACTCTGTTGTGCCCTACCTGGGGCAAGCCACGACGTTGGACAGTTTGGTTTGGACGATCCCCATCGACACCTTTGGCGTGATGCTGGGCGACTCGGTGCGTCCCACCAACACAGACGGTTTTGCTGATCGGTTTGGCAATCGCCCTTCGACCCTGCACCCGTGGGTACGCGTGACCGGCCCCGAGCGTCCTCCGGTGCTGGCCTGGTATTCGGACACCAATGGCGATGGCAAGGTGGACGTGGCGACCCTTCGCTGGTCGCGGGAGATCCGCACCCGTCCGGGCTTTGCGCTATTGTGGCCCAGCCAAGAGGGCGGGTTTGACACGATTCGGATTTTGACCGATTCCTACAAGCTTCAAGGCGATGGGGTCACAGCGATCCTGCCTCTGTCGGGCTTTGATTCGCTGGTGACCAGTTCGCCTCGCTTGAATTTGGGAATCCAGTATTCCGACACGGTCGCCGCGTCGTTTGCGATCCAAGACAGCGTGGGTCCCCTCTTGACCAAGGCCCGCATTTCCTACGGGACAAATTCTGACACGCTGCGGCTGACC
>CAIKAA010000341.1 GCA_903825275.1 uncultured Fibrobacterota bacterium
ACTAAAGGGAACGTCCAGAAGGGGCCAAATTCGGGCCAATCCGGCCGACTAATTACCTTGTCCCCTGGAGACTCTCAGACCACCAGGGGACCCGGCCGCTTTGCCCCGAATTGACTGGCCGCTTTCGCCGAATTTCGCACTGCAAAGCCGCTGGTCTGCTTCAGGCTCGTTCACCGTAGTTCGGTTCACTACGCCTCGCTCGCCTTCATTGACCAGCAACTTTTCGCTCGATCTCGGAATCGAAGCCTATTTACGGATAAGCTCTAAGCCAAAGCGGGGGAGAGTGTCAGGATCCTTGCTCCAAGGGCACAGATCGTGCCCTCTGTTCGATCTCCATCTCCCGTAAGCATTGCAGGAATCGTCAGGAGGGGACCATTTTGTCCGATCCATCTTCTCGGGTCTGATTCCCCGCAGCCTGTCCGGAGCGAGGCCGAGGGGCTTGCTTCGAGTTCTCCGACCCGAGATTGCTGGCCAGAGCCACTCCGCCGGCCTTGGCACCTAAAGGTGCCCTGCCAGGTTCGCAGCGCCGTAGCAGTCGATCCAACCCACCGCAGAGCGGTGGGTCACGAGTTCGACAAGCTCACCGCGAGCTCAGGCAACGGCAGGGTGGTTGATGGACTACTTCGTGACCAAGGGATTCGGACACGAGATTCCGGGATCCGGATAGGCAGACTCCCCTCGTCCCGTCGTAGATTTTCGATCGATGACAACAGATCCTTGTACCAGATGATCCACCGAGTCGAATCCATCGCCTTGCTCCACCGGTTCGCCGGGCTCGAGGAACCCTCGAATCCGCTGGTGAGCGTCATTGATTTCTCGAAGGTGGATACCGGGAACGTGCCGAACGCGCAAAGCTTCGCCTGCGGTTTCTATTCCATCAACTTCAAGCGCGATTGCCGATTGCAGTACGGGCGCCAATCGTTCGATCACCAGGAAGGAACACTCCTTTGCACCGGACCTGGGCAGGTGCTCACTTACACACCTGATGAAGCGGGATCCGAATCCTCAGCCGGCTGGGGGTTGTTCTTCCATCCCGAATTCATCACGCGGCCCGAGCTTGCCTCCCTGATCCGCGAGTGCACGTTCTTTCAGTACGCCGAAAACGAAGCGCTCCATCTCTGCCAAGACGATCGCCTCGTCCTCCATTCCTTGGTTGGGAACATCGACAAAGAATGTCAGTCTTCCGATCCCTACTCTGTCGAGATCATCTCGGCGAATCTCACGTTGGTGCTCCACTATTGCCGCAGGGCCTACGGAGCCCAGATCGCCTCACGGACCCGACACAGCGATCTGTTGGCACGCTTCGAGAAGCACCTTCAGGGGCTCGTCGAACCGAAGCGAAAGCGTCCTTCCCTTCCCAGCGTCCGGGAATGCGCCGAGGCGATGCATCTGTCGACCAACTACTTCAGCGACCTGATTCGCCTGGAGACGGGCCGGACACCTCAAGAGCACATCCACCACATCCTGCTCGAACGCGCCAAGATCGAGCTTGCGACATCGTCCCTAAGCATTGCCGAAATCGCCTACGACCTGGGATTTGAGTACCCCCAGAGCTTCAGCAAACTTTTCAAGAAGAAGAACGGATTCAGTCCCGCCGCCTATCGCGAACGCTCCCGAGGCTCAACCTCAAGAGAGCCCGAGCCCGTCGCCCCTTCCGTCGTCTCCTAACCTCCCTATCGCCCACAAACTCGTCCGATCCTCCCTCCGGGCAAATCCCGGAGGGAGGTGTCAGGTCGTTTTCCAAAAGGATCATCGTCGATGAAAGCCGTCGTCCAATACCGCTATGGCGGTCCCGAAGCTTTGCAAATCCGTGACATTTCCTGTCCAGTCCCCCGCAAGGGCGAAATCCTGGTGAGGGTGCACGCCACCTCGGTCACCTCTTCCGAAGCCAAGATGCGCCAAGGGTTGCCGTTGTACGGTCGCCCGATCCTGGGCTGGTTCGGTCCGCGCCGGGAGGTGCTCGGATTGGAATTCGCAGGAACGGTCGTCCAGCTCGGACCCGGCGCACGGCGTTTCGAGATCGGCGCGGGCGTGTTCGGATTCACCGGAATGCGTTGTGGTGCCTGGGCCGAGTACCTGGTGATGTCGGAAAACGACTCGGTGGAGCGAATGCCCCAAAACGTGAGTTTCGAAGAAGCGGTTGCGCTGGTGGACGGACCAACCACCGCCTTGTTCTTCCTAGAGAAGGCGCACCTGTGCCCCTCCGAGCGGATTTTGGTGAATGGCGCGTCGGGCAGCATCGGAACCGCAGCCGTCCAATTGGCCGTTTGGATGGGGGCCGAAGTCACGGCGGTTTGCAGCAGAGCCAATCACGAGCTGGTTCGCTCGCTGGGCGCGCAACGCGTCATCGACTACCACACGGAGGACTTCACGCGGGAACGCGAATCGTGGGACGTGGTTTTCGATTCCGTAGGAACTTCTTCCTTTTGTCGATGCCGCCCCTGCCTGCGGCCGTCAGGACGATTTTTGTCCACGGTGCTTGGCGTGAAGATCCTGGCCCAAGTACCCCTCGCGGCGCTCTTTTGCGAAAAGAAGGCGATCTTTTCCATGTCGATCGACAAGCGCAGGGAATTGGCTCGATTGCGGGATTTGGTGGAAGCGGGGCTCCACAAGCCATTGGTCGACAGAATCTTTGCCATGGAAGACATTCGCAAGGCCCACGCCTACGTAGACACCGGGCGCAAAAAAGGCAACGTGGTCGTGCGCATCGCCCAGGACAATGCATGAACCGAACGGTCCTGACAATTTTCGTCGCATCGCTCCTGTTTCGGTCCGTCGAGGCGGCAAGCGCCGGAGAACGCTGGGTTTCCGTCAAGGAGAGTTAGCGATGCGTGCCTCGGCATTGTTGCGTTGGATCCTGCAGATCGTCATGAACGCTCCGAAGGAATGAATAAGATCTTGTCCAAAACGATCGCGCGGAATCGGATCACCCAGCCACTTCACCTCGCGATAGTGGTAGAAGGGATCAGTACCATCTAACAGAAATTGATACTCACCGACGACTTCGCCGAACTGGATCGCCCGCTGCGATTTCAGAGGAATCGCGACTAGGTCGCCTTTCTGAATGTCGTGCGCGAACGGCCAGATCTGGCTCATCCAATTCGTGATGGTCTTGCTCTTGGAGTCGGGAAAGAGCTCTATCAGAATCTTGTTCAAATCACCGCGCGAAGCCAGCTTGGAGAGATTCGTGTCCAATGCATCCCAGGTCAGGTACACCCGACTTTCCTGCAAGAACTTTTGTTCGTACTCGCCGTGGGATCCAGCGCGAACCAACCAGACAGACATGTGCGGCCTTTCTGAAAATCAAACGCTCTCGTCTTCGGGTTTGCGCAGACGCGCGTACACCTTGTGCGAAATCCAGTCCGACACGATGTTCTGAAAATCCTTCTCGTTCATGTACCGCGCGAAAATGTCCTGGTTCTGCTCCATGCGTTCGATGAACAAGGTTTGCAGCAGACCCGAGAACAACAGCGAGAACTTCTCTTCGGGATTCACCGCGGCGGCTTCGCGAAGCGAGCCGTCTTCGATGGCGGCCTGGATGATCTGATCGAAGAAGAGCTGATCGGCGTCGGTGAAATCTGTGCCGAATCGTTCGTTGACCACATCGATCAGACGCGAGAGCGGCACGGCTTCTTCGTGGAGCACCTTCGAGCCCACGGATGTCGGACCATCCAATGGCTCGGCCTTGCCATCGCGCAGACTGATGGAGCCTTCGCTGATTTTCTGGAGGCGGTAATACTCCAAGCGCACCGCATCGTCGAAGTCGTACTCGGGTTTCGATTCGCGCTTGGGGAGCTTGGGCGACAAAAACCGGAAGAAAGTGTAGGCCTTCTCCAAGTCGGAATCCTGGTAGGGAATCACTTGCGACAGAAACGCGTAAAGATTGCGGAATGCCGCCACCTTGCCACGCCACAGTTCGGCCTTGTCGTTATCGTCCTGCTGCAAGCCTTTGAAGCGATCGATCGCCGGGTCTAGCGCAGAGTTCATAACTTGGTGGTCGATTTGGCTCTGTCGCTCTTTGGGCTTGAAGTAGACCTCGACGAACCGATCCACCTCCTGGGGCTGATAGATACCCGAGGCATCGAGCTCGGCCTTGATCGAATACATCTGGTTGGGATCGGCCTCTTCGCCAAACTCCGATCCTTCGTAGTAGTCCTTGAACGCCTTCTGGATTTCGTCGCGATCGTTCACGAAGTCCAAAACGAAGGTGTCTTCCTTCAACGGATGCATGCGGTTCAAGCGCGACAATGTCTGGACAGCCTGGATCCCCGCAAGCCGCTTGTCCACGTACATCGTGTGCAGCAGCGGTTGGTCAAATCCTGTCTGGTACTTTTCGGCCACCAGCAAAACCTGGTAGTCGGGAGTATCGAAGGCTTCGGGCAGCTCGCTTTCCTTGATGCCGCCGTTCATCCCGACCTCGGTCCAGCGTTTGTCGGGGGTCTTGTCGTCGATCACTTCGCCAGAAAACGCCACCAACGTCTTGATCCACGTGTACTTCTTCTCACGCAGATATTTGTCGAAAGCGTTCTTGTAACGAACCGCCTCCAAGCGCGAACCGGTGACCACCATCGCCTTGGCCTTGCCGCCCATTTTGTGGCGTGTCGCCGCGTTGAAGTGTTCCACCATCACTTCGGTCCGCTGCGCGATGTTGTACGGATGCAAGCGCATGAAGCGATTGAGTGCCTTGGCCGCCTCCTTGCGCTCCACGTTGGGGTCGGATTTGCTCGCTTGCACCAGCTTGTAGAACGTCGAGTAGGTTGTGTAGTTCTTGAGGATGTCCATGATGAAGCCTTCCTCGATGGCTTGCCTCATGGTGTACCTGTGGAACGGCTGTCCCTTCTTTCCATCCTTGTCGCGCCCGAATACAGCGAGAGTCTTGTGCTTGGGCGTGGCCGTGAAGGCGAACAAACTCAAGTTCTTCTGGTGTCCACGTTTGGCCATGCTGCGGTAAAGCTCGGCCAGGTCCTTTGCACCCTCTTCGCCCGCCAGTGCCACAGCCTCTTCGCGCAATTCCCATCCGCCCAGAACTTCCTTCAGATCAGTAGCGGTTTCGCCCGATTGCGAACTGTGGGCCTCGTCGATGATCACCGCGCACCGTCGCGTGGGCAGGATTCCGTCGCCACCTTTCTCTTCGGCCATGCGCGCAAGCTGACGCGCCACGAAAGGGAACTTCTGCAGGGTGGAAATGATGATCGGGACACAATTTGTCAGTGCCTCGGCGAGCTGGCGCGAATCCTCGTCGATCTTCTGCACCACGCCTTGGCGGTGTTCGAACTGGTAGATGGTGTCCTGCAACTGGCGGTCCAGCACACGACGATCGGTGATCACGATCACCGAATCGAACACCTTCTTGTCATCCTCGGTGTGGAGTGATGCCAGCCGGTGTGCCAGCCACGCGATCGTGTTGCTCTTGCCACTGCCGGCTGAATGCTCCACCAGGTAATTGTGCCCCACCCCTTCGGCGCGCGCAGTCGATTCCATCTCCCGCACCGCGTTCCACTGGTGGTAACGCGGGAAGATCATCGTCTCTTTCTGGACCTTGCGCCCGTCGTCAGTGCGCTTCTCTTCCGCCTGCAAGTGCATGAACCGCGCGAAGATGTCCAACAAGCTGTCGCGTTGCCAAACCTCTTCCCACAAGTACGCGGTCCGGTACGAGCGCCCTGTCGGGTCGGGAGGATTCCCCGCTCCGCCTTCGCGGCCCTTGTCGAAGGGAAGGAAGTAGGTGGCGTTGCCCGCCAAACGTGTGGTCATGGCGACCCGATCAGGATCCACCGCAAAATGAACCAGAGCCCTTCGCTTGAATTCGAAGAGCGGCTCACGATGATCCCGGTCGCGCTTATACTGCGCGATCGCATGCTCCGTATTCTGTCCGGTCATCGGATTCTTGAGCTCGGCGGTGACCAACGGGATTCCGTTCACCGAAATCACCAGATCCAGTTCGTTGGCGTTGCGAGCGCTGTAGCGCAACTGCCGGGTTACGCCCAGGTGATTGGCTGCGTACTGGGCGGCCAACTCGGGGTTCATTCCATGCGCCGGCCTGAAGAAGGCCATCTGCAGCGTGCGGCCGTAGCACTTGAACCCATTGCGCAGCACGGTCAGGGCACCGTAGGTGTCCAACCAATGGGTCAGATCCTTGAGGATCGTCGCCTCGGTCTTGTCGGCGTGTAGCGATTCCAGTCGCGCCCACTCCTTGGGCTGGGTCTTGCGGATGAAATCCAGCGCAACGGCAGGGAAGATCGATCGTTCGATATCGTACCCAGTTTTGGGCACCAGCTCGTAACCGGTAGCGAGAAGATGCGCCTCGATCACGGTCTCGAAGGCTTCTTCTGTATGTCGATGGTTCAAGTTTCCATGCCCGCTTTCCGTTCCAAACTGTATCACGCCAAGCCAGGCTTGCGGCGCCCGGGAACTCGGCGCTAGAGAAAGTATGTCAGGAGACAATTCCTGGGGAGGGCCCACAGGCATACCTGTGGCTGTTCGAAGCCTGCGAAATTCAACCGGCTGTTTTTTCCAAGGTGTCACTCAAAAAGTCGAGGAGGATGCCGCGTTTGGGATGTGCCATCGCTGGGATACATCGCGGTTTCAGTTCTGGCCAAAGAACTCTTCCCTCCGAAAGAAGGTCGGAAGAAGCTTGATCCGTGAACCACGACCCGATTGAGATCCCCTTCTCAACCAATGATCGAGTCAGCGACATGGCATTCGAGCGCCCCGCGACTCCTTCGAAGGCCAAGTTGCCCTTACGGAACACGTACCACTCACCCGTTACCGAACTCTCCATCACCACCACCGGCAGGTGCCAGGCCGTGGAAGGAGTCTCCTCGATCACGAAATGGACCACGGGAGTTTTGACCATCGAGAGGATCTTCTCGAAGTCCGTCAACGCTTGGAGCGTCTGAAACTTGGGTTCAGGCTGCGTTTCTTTAGTTGGCGCCTGCGCTTCAATGAGGTTCGGTGTTTCGCTTTCTTGCGCATTCGAATCCAACGTCGCGGGTTGGAAGGCGCCTTTGAAAAACTCTGAGATCGCATTCGCCGCCAACCCCGAGGACAGTCCGCCAGACCAACCGTTTGTGAGTGCAGAAACAATCGCGTCAATCATTTTTGGTCCTTACGAACGAAATCAAACCTTGGCTCCATGCGGCAAATTGTCTGAATTTGGAGCAGGAGAGATTGGAGCCGGGCAGGATGTTCGAGAGCAACAAGGCGGTGGCATCCAGGATGGAACTCTTGCCCCGCCCATTGATCCCAGCGATGACAGCGACTCGGTTGGAGAGCGAAAATTTTTGGGAAGTGAATCCTCGAAAATTCTCGAGTTGCAGGGATTTGATGAGCACTACGCGACCTCCATTTGCCCCGTCACCGCCGCCGAGATCAATGCCGATCGGCGTTCTTGCATGATTCCGATTGTACGCTTCGTTGATGCGATCAACTCATCAATTGGCCCAATAGAAAGTCGAATGTGCGAGAGGATTTTCATTTGATCTTCACTGCTCGGGACTGGCAAAAAGAAATCTTTGAAGTCATTAAATCGGATTCGCGGCGCCCGTTCACGCACCGCCGGACAGCTCGCCTGAATGAAACTTCTAAGTGCCATTTCACGGAGCAATAGAGCGTAATAGTGTGGGACAGTACTATCGTCTAGAGGGTCACATATAATGTATTCGGGTGAGCATTTGCCATCCGAATCAGAAACCCCAATTGCTCCAGCAAACGCATCCATCGAATGAAGAATCAACTGTCCTTCTCGAATTCCTTGATAGCCTAGTTCTAAAACTCCGTTAGTGAAGCCTTCTTCCCGCCGATTTGACCGCAACGTCACTTCTCCATCACGGAAGCAAGTGACCATTTGGTCGTCCTCTCGTACAGGTAAATTCGATTGCGTAAAAAGATACCTTGCTCGTCGTATTTTCCAGTGCGACGGAATCTTCTCCAACCACGGAATGCCAGAATCTCGCATGGTCGCTTTCGGATCCAGCCCCTTCGTGACGGCGTGGGTGATTAGGGCGCGGCGCTTCTCGGAAAGTGTGCCGAGGAGATTTTGCTTTGCCTCAAATAGTTGGTCAATTGCGAATAGTTTTTTGTCTAAG
>CAIKAA010000342.1 GCA_903825275.1 uncultured Fibrobacterota bacterium
GGCCCTTCATTGTTGATCGCGCCTGCGGCGCGACAACAATAAGAGGCGGTGTTAGGCAGACGCCTCCGGCGCGGGATAGCTGCAAAGAGCAAGAACGGCCTTCGGCCTTGAACAAAACAAATGAACGCAATTTTATTAGCCCGTGCTTAGCGTCTTCCCTGGTTGGGGTAGTTTGTGAGTCCATCGTTGGCAAACACCGAAAATGTTTGGTGTGATAGTCGCTTCGTGACCGTGAAGTCACCACGCCGGGCCGCGAAAACCGTCTCCAAAAGGATAGCCGCTTTTCGCGGCCCTAACCCATTGGGCTTCGCCCAGCCACCCACCCACCACCCACCAATTTTGAAAAAATATTGCGAAACGGCCATTCTGATACCTATATTGCGGAAGTCAACCAAAGCACTTCGTGACGGCAAGATTTGATCAGCAACGTGCATCCACTGACTTGCCTACCATCTGAAAAACAGTCCAACCTTACCTCTCGCAAAAGGATTATGTGTATGAGAAACTTCCTCGCCCTTCTCTGCATTTTACCAAACCTTGTTTGGACTCAAGCGGTGCAATCCGTATCCATCAAAACGGCCAAACAATCCGAGTCATTTAACTCATTAGCTGTCAATGCGACCATTAAAAATACGGGTTCGGATACCCTTCGCAATCTAAAATATGTTTGGTATCTGGATTGGTCGGATCACAAAGGAAATCTTGTCCCAGAATTGGATTGGAGTGATATTCCCGGTGTCACCAAATCTGTCAAATTGCGAGACGACTACATAGCTGAAGCGACGTACACCCTCAATGGTTTGGTTTTGCTCCCCGGCCAGGAGCGGCACCTCAACACACGCTTCCACATGGACAATTACACCGACTTCAATCCACGCAACGATTGGTCGTACCTAGAGCTTCAAGGATCAACGCCTCAGGTCAACGGAACAGTCAACCTGTTTTCTGGATCGAATCGGATTTATGGGTCCGAGGCGCAAAATCCAAATCTCGCCAATTTACGGCAGGACTTGCAAGTTCGGACTTTGGTTCAACAGCATTCAGCCAACACCCTAGGGATCGATGCCTACATCAAGAATACCGGCACAGTCCCCCTAACCAATGTGCTGGTCAAGTGGATCGCTTCGACCAAGGGACGGACCTCTCCCAACCGGGTTACTGTGGATTGGTCCAGTGTCGTGGGCCTCACCTCTCGTCTTGGTGTCGCGACCAACGGACTCCAAGAGGTCGTCTTCGATTTGGGGAGCCAAATTCTGGGAGTGGGCGAAGAGAAGGTTGTCAAATTCCGTCTAACCTCCGCAGATTGGTCCTCTGTCGATTTTTCCAAGGACCCAAGCTATGCCGGACTTGGCAAACCCAACGATGTCAACGATGCCCTGGCCTTGGTGCTCTCGGGGTATCCACCCAATCGGTTCCTCAATACCGATGTGGATTCCGATGGCGACGGGTATGCCGACGCCCTTGAGATCGCCGCCGGTTCCGATCCAAAAAATTCCCTCTCGGTCCCGTTGGTGTCCAAGGTTCAAAACGTTCTGGTTTCCGACACATCGAAACCACACCTCTCGGTTTACAACTACGCCAGCATGGATGGTTACGCCAGTCGCACTTCGATCCCGGTCGAATTTGGGTCTGGTTCCGTTGTGGGACTGGTGCCTTTCGTTGCGACCAAATCCTTGGGTACCTTGCCCAAGCCAATTTTTGACACAGCCCTGTTGGTTGGCAAGGTTTTGGAAGTCCAAGGGTCCATCCAGCCTGGCAAAAGCATCGAGATGGCCTTTCCTTTACCCGATAAGATCCCCTCAGGCCTTGGGGCACAACAAGTCAAACTGCTCCACTTCGTGAATGGAGCCTGGCGTAAAGAGACGGTGACCAAGGTCGAGAACGGTGCCGTGTACGCCAATATTTCGTCCCTCTCCCCCTTTGTGATTGGTGTTCGGCTTCGGATTTCAGGTCTTTCGGCCTTCGGCAAACATGCTTTGGGTGTGGACCGCAGCGGAACGGCTTGGTCGCTGGGGCGCAACGAATCGGGACAACTAGGGCTGGGGTCGGTCGACACCACCAACCACGCCCGCATGGAATGGATCGCTAATCTTGCAACCACCGGGATTGTCTCGGTTGCCGCAGGGCGCAAACATTCGCTGGCTCTGGATCTTTCGGGAAACATTTGGGCATGGGGCGATAACTCCTTTGGGCAAGTTGGCCTTCCCATCCATCCAGAAGGAATCCGCAATGCGATCACGGTTCCCACCAAGGTCTGGGATGCGACACAAGGGATTGGCGCGGTAGGGATTGTGGCTGGTGGCTGGTCGTCCTATGCGGTTCTTGCCGACGGTAGTGTGGTGGCTTGGGGCCGCAACGATCACGGCCAGTTGGGTTTGGGCGATACCACGCACAGGGAGACTCCAACGGCTCTAGCGGGATTGTCTGGGGTTCTCCAATTGGTTGCGGGCGATTCTCATGCGGCAGCCATGGTGGGCTCGACCGTTTACCAATGGGGCGATGATTCTAAGGGTCAATTGGGACGCAAGTCCTCCTCCACGATCTCGGTTCTTTCGCCCGTAATGGTTCCTTTCGACCGGTATGCTTTTGGATACGATTCGGCCTTTTATGGTTATACCGGCGTTCCAGGCGGGGGGATGATCAAGATCCCTTATCTAGATCCTCCGGTCGATCTGTACGCCTCAGGCAATTACGGTGCAGTGCGCTGCTATGACCGGCGCTGGAATGGTTTGATCGGTCGGGTAATCGGATGGGGTGCCAACGAATCTGGACAAATTCTTCCATCCAGTGACTCCACCATGATCTTGAACCCGACCATCCTATTTTCGGCGGGAACCGACGTGGGTACGTTTGGACCAAACCATGTCTTGAGAGCTGAAGCAAAAGGGTATGCTTATTCCGACCCGGTTCACGGGGGGCGTTGGATTTACTGGACGGTGGCCCAAGGCTCAAACCGGCTTGGTGAGTCGGGTCCGGATTCCTTGGGCAAAGCCAAGGTCAGTTGGAAATACCAGTTGGTTCCCGGATCGACAGAGAAATTGGAATCTGTCGTGATGGCCGCAGGGGACGGGTATTCGGTAGCGGTCAATCGCTTGAATGATTCGGTCTATGCATGGGGTGACCGTTTCAACGACAAAGGCCTTGCCGTCAAACTGGCCGAAACCCGCAACCCACCTGTTGTAGCGATTGGTTCGCCACAAGATGGAGTCCTTGTCAATAGTTTGACAACATCTGTCAATTGGAGTGTCGATGGCGTGGCACAGACCACCCAGACCCAACAGAATTTGTCGGTTGGCTGGAATCGGATCCAACGGTGTTCCACCAAACCCACCGGTGAGACGGGATGTGCCTCGGTACTGGTCAAGGTGGATACCACCAGACCGAGCCTCCACATCGTGAGTCCTAGTCAAGACACGTTGGTGATGGGGGCAAGTTTTGTGGTGCGCTATGTTTTGAATGGCGTGGCCATCGACACCACCGTCACTTTGGGGGTTGGACGAAACCTCATCAAGATCAATGCCTTGGGTGCCAGTGATTCCATCCGCATCAACCGCGCTGAAACTGGCAAGATTACGGCCTTGGCCGTCGCACCCAGGGAGGCCTTCGCGTACACGCAATCGGGAATCTCGGCATTGGGTTCCTACCTTCCCAATGGTGTCAAGCCGATTTACATCCTTCGCCAGATCGCCGGAAGCGCGATACGAACCACGAGTTCGGGTGGCGAGTTCTCGTTTCTCACCCAGATGGTAGGAATGCTTCGGTTCGAATTGGAGGTCAAGGATTCAGCGAATGTGCTGGCGTCTTCCAAGGACACGGTGGACCTTGTTGTGCGAGAACCTGCAACGCTTTGGGAACAGTTGCAGGTGTTGGAAACCCAACGTCACCAATCCGAGGGCCCGGCGATGGTGTCCATTACCGCGCCAAGTCCAGACTGGTCTTTTGCCGTGACAACAGATACGGTCCCATTGTACGGCCTAGTTGACATTGGCAACCAGGCACGACGAATTTCCTGGAAACGCGAATCCGACACCGGATCGTTCACCACAAATTCCAGCGAATGGGTTCACCCAAATCTCCATGTGAACAAGGGAGATAACTTTGTCCGATATGTCTATGTGGACGATTCGGGCAAGGTCGCGGTCGATCGCGCCCTGGTCACCTACCGCGATTCCATGCAAGTCACAAGTTTTGACGTTACCCCCGACCTATTCTATTCAGGACAGAATTTGACACACCAGGTTCGGGTACGTGGAACCTTCGAGCCAGGGATCCAGTCATTGGAGCTGGTTCAGATCACACAAAGTGGAACTCGCGTGGTTGGCTCCCTTACAGATGACGGCCTGAATGCGGATACTGTAGCAGGTGACGGAATTTGGAGCGGATCCTTCCGGTACACGGCGGACACAGGCGAAACGGTCTTTCTGCGGGTGCGGGCGACATTCACAACTGGAGTCGATGAGTCGCAAATCTGGTCGTTCTATAGCCAGCCGGAGATGACCGATGCCGAATTAGAAAAGGCGAAAAAAATGAATATTTCAGCAGACAGCCTATTTACTTTTTTGACCACAATTATTGGGTCTAAACCAGCATTGGATTCAACCGTACGGTGGATGCAGAATAATCCAGAAGTACGTGTAGTGGGGCCGTCAATAGATGGACGCAGTATTTCCTGGGTCAGCAAGGCTGGCATTTTTGTTCAGATTCCCAGAGCGCCAACTGGTACTATGGGGGCAAGTGCCAAAATTTCCATCAAAACAAATGGGGTTGATCCATTCAATTATTTGGCTGTTAATTGGTATAACCAAATATCGAATTGGAATTTGATAGACTCAGGAAAGTGGGATATTCAACCACCTTCACTCGGTCCTAGTTTCCAGACAAGTCTATTTGATTGGAATGATTGGGATAGTAAAAAGGTAGTTATGGAAGCCAGTCATGGAGGGCTTTGGGGGATAGATTGGACAACAATAAAAGGCGTTGGTGTTGGCACATCTGTTTTAAGAAAAAATACTCCTATTGGAAATTATTTAGAAAGCAATTACCTCGTTCCAAAAGGATCACCAGCAACCCTTCGAAATAAATTCATTTCTAAAACGGCCTATGACATGCCAGAGTTTATTATGACATCGGTAAGTCCAACGACGGGGATAGATGTTGGACTAACTTCAGAATATTTCAAAAAGAAATATTTAGGAACAATGAATGGAATATTGATGTATTTAGGATCTTGCCACTCAGCATCCAAATCGGGTGTACATTTCATTACCAGATCGGGGATTCAAGGCGCCACTTTTGCCGATGAAATGTCACAAACTCGATTTGGCGGAAAAAAGAATGCGCTTTGTGGGTTTTCAGAAATCATATATTCGCAAACAGTTGATGCTGTTGGGCAAGAATTGATGAATTATTTGCGGAAGGGGTTTGATTTGCGGAAAGCAATGGATTCAATATTTAATAATCCAATCGTATTGGCTAGCGGTGGCGGCGCGAAGAAAAATTTAAATTTCCACTACCTGTATTGGGACGTTATTGATCCCAACACTGGTGCGACATTTTCATCAAATCTACGTTTCTATGGAGATAGTTCCTTTGTATTATACCCTCAGGTTGTTACTGCTGGAGCAAACGACTATGGGCAGCTTGGTGATGGCAGTTTCAATAGCTCAAATGTATTTGTTGGAGTCAATGGTGTTAAAAATGTAATTCAGGTTTCTGCAAGCCACGCCGCATCGGTTGGACTGGTTTCTAATGGGCGAATTTTGAGTTGGGGTAGTGATTTAAATGGTGAATTAGGAAATGGTGATACCGGCGCATCTGTTAGACTCTATCCTGACACGGTTTTGTATATGAATGCTGGTTTTCTCAAGCCACTTCCAGGAATCCGTGAAATTCATGGAGCGAATTTTGGACTGGATTCTGGGATTACATACGAAGGACGTTTTGCAGCTCGGGACTCTCTGGGGAGAGTATGGTCTTGGGGCAAAAACAATCTTGGCCAAACTGGATTACCATCTACTATTCAAGCGACCAGGGCAAAGCTGATCAGCTTTGGAACCACTGCCACAGCAACATCGATTGTTGTGGGGGGACGGCATGGAGTTGCCTTACTATCTGATAATACGGTAGGGACATTTGGATATGGGTATTCAATCGGCCAGGGCGATGCATGGCAGGGTTCCGGTCTTCTTCCTGTCGAACAAGGAATCGGACGGGTGTTAGTCCGTACAGACACAGGAGATTGTCCCTTGTATGATTCTCCCAAGTACTACCTGTCGAATGTCAGCGCCGTTGGTGCAGGACGAACATTTTCCTTTGCGATTACGGCGGATGATACCGTTTATGGGTGGGGCAATAACTATTATGGCATTGCAGGGAATATGTCTTGGTGGGGTGCGGTACATGCTTGCGCATGGAGAATCGGGAGCCTTTCTGGCAAGGGATTAAAATCGATTTCAGGAGGAAGCGCGCATGCCCTTGGTCTGGATGGAAATGGTAAGGTTTGGTCTTGGGGGAAGGATCCTTGGGGAGCCACTGGAATCCAGAATGGATCTGGAGATCCGACCATTGTTTCCCTGCCTGGAAAAATTGTAAAAATATCTGCTGGTGATGGTTTCAGCGCAGTAATAGATTCTGCTGGAAACGTCTATGTTTGGGGGAGAAATGATCATGGACAATTAGGTCTTGGTCATAATAAAGCTGTTCTGGCTCCTAAAAAACTCCCAGGAAAATTTTCAGATATATCCACTGGTACAACACATATTATTGCAGTAACTAAATGAGCCAGAATTTTTTTCCAAAAATCATCATTCAGTCAATCCGTTCAGTTATTATAGTTTTATTTTGGATTTTTCTAACATCTATAAAAGCAGAAAATGTGGCTGAAACCACAAAGTCCAGAAACTCGCGGCCATATAGTATTGTCGGCGGGGAATGGCTTGCTCAACATTCTCCCTATGCGTTTCTTTCGGGCTCTTTTGTGGATTCGTCGTATACTCAACTGTTTGCCGAGGTTGCGATTGACCAAGGGCTTGGGAAAATTTATACTAGGTGGAAGATCAATAGCTATGGTGTATTGGTAATCAGCCCATTTTCCCTCTCGGCAAAATGGGAATGGGTAGCAGACACATTCGAAATTGAAATGATCAAACGAGGACGAATTAAAGCGGAATCTGTGCCCCCCAATTGCATGTGTAAGGCTATTCCTGTGAGGGAGTACTATCTAAGTATTGCAACTTCCCGATCCACCCCCTTCTTTGTTAAGCTGAAGCGTAAAGGTGCAAGTACTTTACGGTTGAGAATATCCTCAACAGATTTAATCATAAATGATAAATTCAGTAAGCAAAAAATCATCCCAATCTCTAGATATCAAGGCGATGCAGTAACTGAAAGTTTGATGGCCTGCGATATGCCGATTTGCCTGGGGAATTAAATTGATTACCAGAGGAAGGGCACACACTTTTGTTATGGATGGAAATGGCAAAGTTTGGTCTTGGGGGAATACGGATTGGGGAGCAACTGGGCTTGGTGGTGCTGAAGGATGGGTTTCACAATGGATATTCGGTTCCATCGAACCAACCAAGCTATCTATTCCTGGGCGGATCGTGAAAATCAGCGCCGGTGATTTCTTCAATGCAGTTTTAGATTCCGAAGGAAATGTCTACGTTTGGGGAAGCAACAACCACGGTCAACTTGGTTTGGGACACACAAATACGGTAGCAACTCCAACAAAGCTTCCTGGGAAATACAGAGATGTGGTTGCTGGTACGGCGCATATCTTAGCCGCTCCGTTCTAATTCATTCGTGGATTGTTGGTAAATGCTTGCAGTGTGCAAGCATTTACTGATTAATAGTCAAATTGACGGCATGACTTTATTAGTTTTCATTGTTGCAAGAATATGTGACGGTAAAGAAAGGTCGAGGATATGGTGGGAATATTTTTTTGCATGGTCAACTTGATCTGTAGCAATCACACATCCAAGCCGCCAACGAAAAGTCAAATATTAGGGAATCCGAAATCTGGTTTCCGATGGTGCATTAAAACTTACCTAACCCGGAACAGGACTCCAGCTGGAACAAAATACGAAGAAGTTTTCGGAGATACTACACATTGGCCAATATGGCCAGTGACGACAGGGTCAATACCAGTAATGTTTAGGCTGTTTCATGCATACTGGCATCCGAATTATCACGAAATCAGTTTAGAATTTGGATATGGCAGGTCGTTCATTGGAGCGTGGGTAGGTGATACGTTAATTCTAAATACGAAAAGGGATAGCACCAAAGCTGGCACTGTTGAAATTCAAGCAGAGAAGAAAGGATTATTTGTAATCTTACAAAAGGACCAGGGGAAGATGCGGCGTGTGGATATGAAAGGATATGAAGATGAAGGGCGATGTGATCAAGGAGGCATTCGTGTTCGTGTCGCAATGGATGGGGATTCGGCTGAAGTAATTCGAAATGGAGAAAAAAGCATGTTCTACAAAAAGGTGAACGGGAAAATATATTGGCTTAACTAGCATTTGAGGCAATTCAATTTGTGTTTCTGGGGAAATGCCTGCTTCGCAACCGTTCAGCCTATACATGATGTGCTTTGAAATTGTCATAACCACAACATCCAGTAGAAGGCGTCAACGCGAGAATCAATTAGCAATTGAATCAGACAAAAACTGTCTCAGCCTTTGTCAAGATGTTGTGGTTGGAACATGAGTTGCCACTGCATCTATGGTTTTGAGGGCCTGAACGGTTACCCTGCTTCTTGTGGGCATTTACTGTATGGATCGAGTAATCAACAGCTTGGCTTAACAGGATACTGAAAAACTCATTCCTCAGTGAAAGACATGACACGCCATTGTATTTATGGAAATTAATGTGAATCAGCCCAAACCAATTTGGACGCCGGGTTCATATCATTTTCTTGCAGCAAATATATCAGCAGTTTTCCTGGCATAATCAGCTGCAAATTAGCAACAACAATTCAAACACAATTAGCGGTTTCCCTGGATGGGGTATCTCAATATTGATTCGTTGTCAAACACCGACCAGGTTGCAATGAAGATAGGCAATTCAAAAACCGCAAAATGATTTAA
>CAIKAA010000343.1 GCA_903825275.1 uncultured Fibrobacterota bacterium
AGGTCGATCAGTTGGAACCGATTGGTGGTGCGGTCGCCCTGGAGTCCGACCAATGGAATGGACTGGTAGCTCCCGAACCATTGGATGGCGCGGACCTGTTCCCGCAACGACTTCTTCTCGGGATCGGGAAGGAGGGTCGAAAAGTGGGCCTCGGTGGTCAGGACTTCGGCTTCCAGGGTGGGATGGCCGCAAAGGGCGTGGGCGACGATCCGCCGGGCTCCGTCGATCATCCACAAATGATTGGGATCCACCGACGCTCCGCAGGCGTTCAACAGGGCTCCTGTCACAAAGCACGGGGGCGCGGGCACTTCTCCCGATTCCATCCGGTCGCGGTAGGCGAGGATGTCGGCTTCGCGCTCAGGTCCTTCCTCCCGGGCAAAGACAGAGTCATATTCTGTCAAATTGGCCGACCGCGTAGAGACCAGGGCTCCGTTGATTCCTCGATGGAGTTGCAATTTCACACGGAAGGCGATGGTTTCGGAGGTTTCCAGCTTTTCGAACGTGGGTTTGGATCCGATTTTCCGTTGCAGAAGGTGGGCCAAAATTCCGCCCAAGGCGGTTTCCCCAAATCCAAAGTCGCGGATTGACAACGACGCGATCCAATCGACACCCGATCGGGCAGCGCCGACCAGTTCGATGGGTTTCATGGCCACGGCTCGTTCCGTCGATCCGTAGGGAGGGATGGACAGCGAGGCGATGGCAAAGGGAGCAAAGTTCCGGGGCGAACCGGAGATCTGGCCTTGGGTCCCCACCAAAAGCCCCACAATATCGGCGCGCACAGCCAAGAGGGGACTGGGTGCCGGGAAGCCGCAGGGGCATTCATGCTCAAACAGCGAGGTGGCAGGGATGGGCGAAATTCGGGCAGTGGCGCGTCCGGTTTCCAGGCGATGACAGAATCCGCAGACCAAGATGGACGGCTGTTTCCAGCGCACGGTGATGCGGGTCTCGCGGTCGTAGGTTTTGCCGATCGGGACCAGGCGTAATCGCTGTCCGTGGTGGCACCAATGATCCCAAAGACATTCTTCCACCCGCGTGAGGCCGTCGTCGATCTCGATGTTCCCAGAATCGGGGCCAACGATCGCCAAAATTCCCGCGACATGGCCTTGAACCAGCCAAGAAATCTCGGGTGATGCGGCTCCAAGCGACTTGTAATTGGTGTTCTTCCAAACCTGGGACTGTGTGGCTTTGGCTTCCTTGGTTCCCAAAAGTCTGGTCTGGTCGTAACGGCCGCCAAACAAGGGCTTGGGCAGTGCCGAAGGGGCTTTTGCGGAGGCGGCCATCAGGTCGCAAAAGGCCTGGTGGGTCGCTTGGGCGGCGTGCAGCGAGCCTTGGGGTTTGGTGTGGACCGGGTCGCGCATCCAGTCGAAATAGGCGATCTGCCCCGACAAGATCGCCTTTTGCACAGACCGAGCGGGGAAGAGGGACGGGATCCCGTAGTGCTGGGCGATCTTTTCATAGATCGCCAACACATCGTTTTGGGCATCCAAAATCCAGTCGCCGCGGTACATGTGCAGGAAGATGGGCTGGCAGGCATGTTGGATCAACCGACGCACGATGGCTTCTAGAGCCGGTCCGATTTCCTCCAACGGTGTCATTCCCCGGTTCAAATCCCCGGTCAGGTATTCGATGAAGCACAAGGTTGGCTTGTGGGGCAGGATGTCGGTTTCCAGCGCCTCGATCCCGAACAAGCTGCCGGTGGCGCCTTTTCCCGATTTCACCAGGCGATGGGCGTGCCCAGTGGATTGACATATCCTGTCATGCAAGGGCTGGACGTAGGATTCCGACTGGGCCGTCACGCTGGCGCCCAAGTAGGCGATGGTCGTCTCGCGAGTCCGCAATTGTTGGGCGGCCCCACCGATCCCGTCGCGGCCCACCAACACCGGAGCATCGAGCCAGCCTTCGCGAATTCCTTGGTCCGCCAATTTCCGGCAAAGCTGGGCGAACGCCTCGCGTCCTTGTGGACTTGCGGCCAAGGCCGATTCAAGCCGGTTGTAGCATCCTGGTGTCCCGTATTCAAACACGCGATTCAAGGTTTTGCGCAATTCGGTTTCCTGGGGAGCCGAATGATCTCCCCTGGCAGCCGGGTTGGCGGCGGCGGGAACCCGCAGGGCGAAGATGGAGGATCCCGGAATCGGCCCCGTGAATTGCAATTGCGGCTTGTTGGACAGGAATTGACGCACCGCTTCCACGACTCCGCCGTGTCCGGGGGAATGGTCGTGGCCCAAAATCAGTCCTCCGGGAGCCACCAGGCCGTGGTACAGCTCCAGATCCCGCAGGCAGCCTTCGTAGGAATGGTCCCCGTCGATGAACAAGATGTCGATCGATCCGGCGGGAAAATGGCGGTGGGCGGTCTCGCAATTTTCCTTGCGTTCGGTGATCCAAGCTTGGATTCCGGCCCGGGCGCAGTTTTCGCGAAAGGCTTCCACCGAGGATCCGTGGTAGGCTTCCCAAAGGTCGATGCAATCGAGGTGGGCGTTCGGATTGTCGGAGTCGCGAAATCCACGGGCGATCACGGCGCTGGACAATCCAAAGAAACTGCCCAATTCCACAAACTTGCAGCCAGGTCGGGCCTGGAAGGCGGTCTTGTAGAGGACAACGATGTCGGTGGGAGTGAGGAACCCCTTGATCCCGTTCCATTGGACCAGCCCAAACGCCCCGGCCCCGGTCAGCGGAAACTCAGACAAAATCTGACCGTCGCTGGGAAGCGGCCGTTTGGGGGCTTGGAAAGGTTGGGGAACGGGATCGCTCGCCAACCCGTTCGAATCCCAATCGGTTGTCCAGATGTCGAGGTCTTGGAAATGCTCCCGTCCGTATTGGGAAAACCAAGCCAGCACCTGGTCCTGGCGCCAAGAATCGGGCTGGAAATAGCAGGTTCGGTCAAAGTCTCCGTAGGCCTCGAACCATTCCACGGGGACTTGCCTTGTACGCAGTCCCGTTTCGTCCTTGCTGACCGAATAGCGCTTGTTGATTTCGGCGGCGGGCTTTTGAGGAAACCGAATTCGCTCCATGGCCTGGTACCAATGCTGCTTCAGCAAGAGTTTTGGCCAATCCACGAATTGGAAATGCATCACGCCCACCGCGGGGCCTGCCAGACGATGGACCGCTCCCGCCAATCCGCCTGGGATGCGCGGGGTGTGGATGAATTCGCTGGAATAGAAGGCCGACCAATTGTCGGCAAACACGAAGGGCTTGTAGTTGTTTGCCCAAACGCCCTCGTCGACCCGGTATTGCTCGGTGCTGCGCCACAGCTGCAACCACTGCAATTCCAACACCTCGCCCGCTCGCAGCGCTTGAATGGATTGGCGCAACGCGCCACCGACGACCAGGTTCGCGGTAAAGCACTCGTCGGCGTCCAAGACGACAAAATGGGTTCCGCCAATCGAGCGCCCCGCATTCAAGAGACGATTTCTGTCGCCGGGTTCGTCGCGGTACCAGCGTTCCTTGCGGATCACGTGTTCGACCTTGCAGGATGCGCGCAACGATTCGCAGATCGAAGCGGTCTGGTCGGTGGAGGCATCGTCCAAGACCACAATCGCGTCGGTGAATTTGGCCAATGCACTCAGGCACTGGGCGACGATCGCCTCTTCGTTGCGCGTGGTCACCAATCCCACGATTTTGGTGGGGCGTTGGCGCCAATCGAAGGGCTTGGTTTCGGGATTGGGCTGGACATGCGCTTTGGGTGGCGCTTCCCTCAGGGAATCGATCAACGCGATGTCGGTGCGGTCCTTGCCTTCGCCTCGTTTGGCTTTCATTGCGCGCAACACGCCCAGCGAGGCGAACCGTTGTCCATGGAAATAAAAGTGGTTGCGAGGGTGGAACAGGATGTCGTCGCGCGAGGTCGCGTGGTCGGCCATGTTGGGGTTGTGCGACCCGACCAATCCTGGATCGCCGAACGACCATTCGTCCAGTCCGGTGTGGAGGAAGTCGATGTCGCGGCAGTCGCGCAGGCCGTAGGCCGAAAGCGAGGCCGAACCGTCGATGCAGAACCGGTCGGCATCGGCGTTCTGGCGATTCAGACCCGTCCAATAACGGGGGAACAATTTGCCGAACTGGTCCAGGTGTCCCATTCGGGCGTTGGACAAAAAGTGTCGGCTATTCTGGTTGAAACAGACATTCGCCAGAAGGCTGGTCTCGAGGTGGGAATCGTTGATGTGGACGCTGTGGTTCTGGACCCCGAACAAGGAACGGATCGATTCCTTGAGTCCGCGCATCGACGCCCCTGGGTTGGGTTCGATCAAAAAGGCCCGCACCGTCCCGCTGCCCTTGGGAAAGGTTCCCGCGGCCTTGTGGCGCACCCCACCCCATTGGTTGGCGGCGTCGCCGACCCAGGGTTCGTGGACATACATCTGCCAGGTGAGCAGGTGGCCGCCGTCGCCAGAAACCTCGAAATCATGGCGGTACACGATCTGTCCCTGGCGCGAGACCAGGTCGACCAGTTGGGCGTCCTTGCCCTGGGCCGCCGGGAAAATCAAGACCATGCGGCAAGTCGGGCTCCAGCGCACGTACTCGCAGGCCATTGCGTCGGCGGACTCGCGCGACAATCCGCGCTGCAAGAACCAGTTGTAATCGTAGCTCGGCGAGGGCTTGTCGGCCACCAAAGTGGTGATGCGGCGATCAAACAAAATGCAGGCGGCGGTGCGGTGCGAACCGTCGGCGATCACCCCACTATTGTCAACTGGCAGAAGGCTTTTGTCCGCAGAAAACCCGTTGGCCTGAATGTCCCGCAAAAGTCCTTGAAATCCTTCGACAAAGGAATCGATCCCGCGCTTGGAATCGTCCTCGACCAAACCGTTGAACGCGACCAGATGTTCTTCATAAACCTCGCGCGCGAAGGTGGACTGGGTGCCCGCCAAGAAATGACGACCGTACAAAAGCTTGGCAGCAAGATCAAAGCGCTTGGGCGAAAGGAGACCGAGCGGCCCCTGCATTTCGAGATGGAGCTTCGCTCCAGCCAAGTGGCGTTGGATGTTGGGGTGCAGTCGGCTCTTGACCGCTTCGAGAGTCTGAGGCTTGGGCGGGTCGAGTCGTTGCAGAAATAGGTTCGGTCCATCTTCGCCAAGTTGCTCGTAGCCTTGCGAGGTCATGTGCTTCAGCAACGCAGGCAAATCGTTCCCCGTGCAAAGTGTCACCAATGCCGGATGGTGCCGTGCGAAATCAAACCCCTTGAGGGCCGCCAAAACCCCTTCGCCGGGACCAAAAGACAACAGGTCGATCCCTTCGATCTCGCGCTCGGACAAAATCTGGTCAAGGGATCGAGCCTTTAGATCGGCTTCGGTCTTGCCAAAGACCGCCTCGCGCAGGCAAGCCACGCCGCTCCCCGCGTAGGAATCGAGCAATTGTTGGTGGTTCTTGCGGACCGCCTCGATGCAAACGCCCGTCCAGCCATAAATTTCGTGGAGACGCCGCACGTTGCTGTAGGGAACGCCATCGAAAGCACCCACTTCGACAAAGCGCCGGGTTTTGGTGCCGTGGCGTCGGAAGAAGGCTTCGATGACCTGGTCCTGATCCTGTTGCGAGTAGTAGGCGTCTTCCTGGCGAGGCAATTCACGTGCGAACGAATCCTCTGGCTCCCACTCCAAAATCTGCTTGCATAGAATGCGCGAGACCGCCAAGCATCCTGCGGATTGGGCCGCCTTGGCAACGGTGAACCATTCTCTCCAGCGATTGCGCGAGCGAGGGTCCTTGAGAAGGGTGCGCAAAAGTTCGGTGGAGCGTTGGAAGGCGATCGCCAGCTCCAGATGGGTCTCTTCAAACCCCAAGCGGACAAAACATTCTTCGATGGCTTGGCCAGACTGGCCAGAAAACCAAACGCCCAAAAGGTCGATTTGGGACGGTCCAACGGGCTTCAATTCGCTTTGTTTGGAAGCCAAGTAGGTGCGGACCGTGGGAGCGGTGGGATGGTTGGGAGCCGCCACCAAGAAACGACGGGCCAATTCCAGGCTCAAGACCTCGTCGCCGCGGTCCACGGCACGGGGAAGCAAGGCCAGCAACGCCTCGACATGTCCGGGATCCAGGCGCAGCACCGAGAGCAGCGATTCTTCGGCACGCTCGAACAGTTCGCGCTGCAACAGGATTCCCGCCAGATTGGCGTGGGCTTCCGCGAGTTCGGGGTGGAGCCGGGCGACGTCCATGAACACGATTTGGGCGGGGCCCAGTTTGCCGCGACCCGCCAAAAACCAACCCAAGGCATTCGAAGCGCGAACGCTCAAGGGAGCCTGCTCGACCGCTTGGCGCAAAATAAATTCGGCCCCATCGAGGTCCTGCTTCTCCCGCAATTGTTCCGCTTTCTGGAGCTGAGCCAGCAAGGGCTGCGGGAGAGTGACGGCTTCGAGCTCCCGGCAAAGGTCGGCGATCTTCGCCCCGCCTCCCTGCGACAGGGCCCGTTTCATCAGTTCGAGTGCTTCTTCAGCGCGCGCTGCCAATGCGTGCTGATGCGCCTTTTCCAAAAGCTCGGAAAGGGAAGGGTCGCCGAGGGAGCGAAACGGAGAGGTAAAAGCATGGTTCTGCGTCATGGAGCATTTCCTGACAGGTGCCGTCTATCAAAAGAGCGGGCGGTTTGGCAAAAGGGGGAATGGGACGAGGACCGCAACAGCGGCTTGGTCCGTCGTCCTGGAGAGGGAGAGGCTCGTAGCGGACGGGGATTGGCTGGAAGAGCTCTCGGGAATAAAAAGGGTATACGGATCGAGTCCATGGTGGTTCTCGACATCTGGAATGGGCTCATCCGCATTGCTGGAGGCATGCTCATCGTTCCAATGGCATGCAAGACCTGTTCCACCCTCATACCCGTCATCTTATCGTTGTCAGGAATTGGCCGTCAAGGCCTGTGAGTCTCTTCGGAAAGATTTTGTCGATCGACCAACCTTCCTTCGCCAAGAACACTTGTCGGCAAGAGTTGCCTGGTGGGGCAAATTCTGCCGTGCCTATTGCTGGGTTTCGTAGAGTGTTCCAATATTGTTATCGCCAAAGGGCCCTTTGGTATTCGGAGCTTATCGGCTCAGAGGATGCTCTGGGGGTTTCCCACCCCCAGGCCCCGGGGGCCTCACCCCATTCCCCTCTCCGACAGGCGGAGAGGGGCGCCGACGCATGTCGGCGGGGTGAGGCCCTTGAGAGCGGAGGACGTGGGAAGGTTGAGGAAATTCCAATCGTCGGCGCGCCCGCCTGCTTGCCTGCGGCAAGACGGCGGGGATCTGACCGCAACGTTTGGAGGAGTGGGAGGTAGCGATAACCGTGGCATGGAACGTCTTCGGTTAGGCATGGGGGGGCCATGGAGGTTGGCTGCCTGGATTTTCGAAGTCGACTTCCTAGCGGGGTCCGCTTGGTCGATTTGGAATTATGCCACTTCCTCGGGTTTGATTCCGGTGATGTCGGTGATCACGGTCCAGGCGATGCCGTGCTCCAGCATCTTGCGGGCGTCTTCGATTTTGGAAGCGCGGATGCCTTCTTCTTTCCCTTCTTCTCTTCCTTCCATCCGGAGGGCGTCTGCGATCGATCGGACTTCGTTTTCGGCCTCGGCTCTTCCTTCCAAGCGGAGGGCGTCGGCAATTGTTCTGACCTCGTTTACTGCTTCTTCTCTTCCTTCCAAGCGGAGGGCGTCAGCGATGGTCATGGTCTCCCCCTTCAAGTTAGGGTCTAGGGCTTCGATCAAGGCATTCCTCAGAACGATGTCGCCACTTCTCAAGATATACTCCAGCAAGATGTGGAGTGAATGCAGGGCATCTTCTTTCGGCAGCCCGGCCAGGTCTGGATTCAGGCTGCGAGCCACGGCCAGCGTACCCTCGGGTGAGAAGATGTGTTTCATGATCGCGAGGGCGGTTTGCACGAAGGGGTGGTGAAAATCGGTCTGCAACCTGGCGTCCCCGGTTTGGACCAGGTCTTGTAAAATCACACGGACATCGGGGATGAAAACGCTCAGGGATTCGGGAATATCGGGGAAGAATGCCGAAAATGGAGTTGCCTTCCATGGCACGGTTCCCTGGTGGAGGAGGACAGGAATGATGACTTGTAGCGGGACCTGATCGATCAGATTCTTTTCCCAAATCCCGACCATGTACCGCAAGATTTGCAAATGTGGATGGGTGGGTTCCCATGTTTTATGCTCCAGTAAGATCGCCACCACTGCGCGCGTGCCATGTAAGGGGCATGAGAAGAGGAGGTCCGTGAACGATTTCCGAAGCGATTCGGAAACGAACGAGCCTGGCTCCAGCTCGAGGCTGCTCAAGTCGAGGAGGGCGGCGACCTCGGCGGGGAGGATTCCTTGCAGGAGGTCGCGAGCATGGTTCAGGTCCGAAAAGACGGCCTTGAAGAACTCATCGTGCGGGGAGCGAGGCGAGGGCATAAGGGGAAGGTAATGAATAGTGCTCAAAAAAGCAATAGATCAGTGGCGACGCTTCTCCGTTGTCCGCAAGCAGGAAGGTTAAACGGGGGCAGACCAGCATCCTCGAAGAAAAAAGCAGCAATTTCAGCGATTTCCAAAAAATGAACGGGGCATTTCATGCTTGATCTGACAGAAAATGTCGGGAAAAGAGGGCTCGGAGAAGATTTGATGTTTGGGGTTTCGCGCCCATTTGGTTTGAGATTGGTTCTCTGGATGTGATAGTCCTCACATTTTTCGTCAACCCTCCAACAGAGGACGGCCTGGCAGGCACCTTCCCGTGCGGGTTTTGATGCGTGACATGATTTGGCAAGGGGATGCTGTCGAATTTCGGAAAATAATGTATCCCAGTGGGATCCATTAAATGAAGTGATTTTTGCCGGAGCTATGTGCTTTTTTGAAATGATCTCATAGGTTTGAAGCAAACGCAAATTGTTTTTCACGGAAGGTAATTCCTATGGGCAAGTCGCAAACTTCGCTGTTATTGGCTATTGCAATGATGGCGACTACCACCTATGCTATCGTACCTAATTACCCATCACCCACCGAGGCCAATGCCGATTTCAATAGGCGTGTCTCTGAAGTGGTGAAAGGGCAAGTTTACCGCTACAAAGACCAGAGAATGAGTCCAGTCGGAGTGGGTACATGGAATAATCGAGATGTCTCGGGGTTAAGGCAATTTGCTGCAGGAATGTACGTTTTTGCCAATCCCGCTCGTTTTTCAGAAAATGAATTTACTGCGTTGAGCGGCTTGACAAATGTTTCGACCTCCCAGCATCGTGATGCGTTTCTCGCGAAATTCAGGGAATATTCAAAGACGATAAATGTATTTAAGCCAGTTGGAACGACGATGGACGGTGATGGTCAAGCAATATATTTGGATCCGACAGCTCATAGGTGGTTCCAAGGGAATCAATCCGATGGACAGTGGTACAACGGCGAATGTGATTATGATATGAATTTGAAGGAGATCTCCACAGTCATCTACGCCTTTCTGGATCGACCTGATATCTTGCCAAATGATATTCTTGCTCAATTACTAATGCAAAATACCAATCAATTAACTATTCCCTATACAGGGCAAGATGTTGGCTTGGCATCGGTTCTCCTTAGGTCATACGGAAACTCAGTGTACGGTATGGATTTGAATGTGAAGATTAGTCAGCCGGAAACAGAAAATCATGCATTAATGATTTATCAATGGCAATTTCTTGCAAATAATGTCATTAGATGGATTGCGAGTTTGGATCCTAAACACCCGAGATACAATCCGATAATTAAACAATTTTTTGACAGAAATACAGCTCAATATACAAATTCTGATGCATTTTCGAATTGGCTTGTTGCTGCCCTAACGCGAGTTTCCCGCAGAGGAATGTTTGAGACAAATGCTCGGGCATACGAAGCTTTTTCGTTCACGGCAATCGCCAATCTAGCAGCAAACGCCGATCTGTTATTGAAAGATGACGTGAATTGTAAAAAAGTAGGTGTGGCGGCGCGAAATGCGGCCGATTTTCTTTCTGCAAATTTCGTATTCCAGTCCTATAAAGGGAAACGAAATCTATCGAGAAGACGAAATTGGGAAGCTGGATATATTGCTGAAGTTTCACTCTATTCGCATAACTATATGACAAATGC
>CAIKAA010000344.1 GCA_903825275.1 uncultured Fibrobacterota bacterium
AAGGGCTCAGGACAGGCTTTGGCACCAGAGGTGCCCCGCCAAGGTTTGATTCACGCAGCGGTCGGGGAATCAGACCCGAGGAGATTGAAGATTTTTCGCTACAGATTGTTGGAGAATAATGGGAAGATCAGCCTTCGGAGGTCCATCGTCTCATGAAGCTGAAATTCATCTTGCCTCTGTTTATGTTGTTTTTTCTGGCCATGACCTTGGTGGTGGCCGCAGGGGCTCGCCAACTTTGCAACGGAGCATCCCTTTTCTGGAGCGGACTCTATTGGGGTGGGATCAGCTTGGATGTTTTGGGATTTGTGGTAGCTACGCTGTTGGGCCGAAAATTTCTCCGGAGCTTGGAGCAAGCTCAAATGACCTTGGGGAAGTTTGCCGAGGGCGATCTTTCCAGCCGCTTGGCGATTGGTTCCAAAATTCTGGAATTGGATTCCATCGCCCGTTCGGTGAATTCTGTCGGTGAAGCCCAGTGCGCGCTGGTGACGGAATTGATGGAAGCCTCCCAGTCCATGGAGCGGGAGGCCAACTCGTTTCAGGGGGCCTTTGTGCGGATCAAAGGCCAATCCCAACGCAGTCGCGAGGCTTCGGGTACCGTGGCTGCCGCCTTGGAAGAAATGACCGTTGGAGTATCGTCCCTCACCAAAGAAGCCCAATCGGTCGATGTGGCGGCGAGAGGGGCCTGTGCGACCTCCAAACGCTTGAATCACATGTCCTTTGACGCCTCCATTTCGGTGTCGCGCCAGTATTTGGCCTTGGAAACCACCGCCGACATCCTGCGCAAAGCGCGGGAATCGACCATCGAGCTGGAACAATCGGGCAAGCAAATCTCGGGGATGGCCTCGGCGATCATGGATGTCGCCAAGCGGACCCGACTCTTGGCTCTGAATGCTTCGATCGAGGCCGAACGTGCGGGTGAAAAAGGCCGAGGCTTCGCGGTGGTGGCACAGGAGGTGAAGGACCTTTCCCTCCAATCGGCCCAGTTGGCTGAACGGATTCAAGGTCAGGTTTTGGCGGTATCAGAAGGAACGGAAAGGGTTTCCAAAGACATCGCGGATACGGAAACTTCGCTCCAGGAATCTAGGCGTGATGCCTTTCGAGTTTTGATTTCCGTCGAGCAGCAAAGTGCTCTGTCGTTGGAGTCTTCCGAAAGCTTGGATGCGTCCAGCGCGAACATGACGGAAATTTCCCGGACCCTTCAGGAGTCCCAGGGAGCGTTGGATGAGATCAATCACAGCACCCGCGAACTCGACATGCGCTCGCGGGCCGTCGAGGCCGCCATCAAGGGGGCGGAAGGCGGAGTGGGGGAATTGGCGCGGCTGGCAGGATCGTTCGAAGGGACCGTAAAAGAGATGAAAGTGCGGCCGGTGTTTTTCCCGTGGAACGACGAGTTGAGCGTGGGGGTCCCGCGCATGGACGACCAGCACAAGGTGCTGTTGCGGTTGATCAACCGACTCGCCGACCTAAGCGATTCCGGAGGTGGCGGGGCATCGATACGCATCGTGGTGGGTCAGTTGGTGGATTACACCAAGTTCCATTTCCAGGACGAAGAGGACTTGATGGAAAGCGTCGGATTCCCAACTCTTGAGGAGCACCGCAAGGTCCACCAGGCCTTCGTGGCCGAGGTGGGGAGAATGGTGGTCAAAGCCACCCGGGAAGATTCGATCGACGCCGCATCCTTGTTGCCGGTCTTGAAGCAATGGCTGATCCGCCATATCCAAGGCACCGACAAAGGGTATGGAAGTCACATTTTGTCACGAGGCAAAATTGCATGAACGAAGACCTGATTGACCAGATCGACAAAGCCACTGCGGCGCATGCCATGTGGAAGGCGAAATTGATCCTCGAAATGGAAGGTCGGTCGGTGAAGATCGATCGGCAAACCGCCAAGGATTGCCATGCTTGCGCCTTTGGGATGTGGTTGGATGGGAACAAGTCCCAATTGTCCGGGAACCCGGAATTCGAGCCGATCTACACCCGCCACGAAGCCTTCCACCAGGAAGTGGGGGCCATCTTGGAAAAGATCGTCGGGGGAAGGCTGGCCGAGGCGAAGGAAAGTTTCCAGGCAGGCACTTTCCGCCAAGTTTCTAGCCGGCTGGTGTTGGATCTTCTCCGTTGGCGGGATCGGCTCGAGGGATTGTGATCGCGAGGACCTCCTCATTGGTCCGCAAGTCCCAGACGATCCGACCCATAGGATAGCCTTCTTCATCAAACTGGCCTATCCTTCGGGTGATGGACCCTTGGATCGATCCGGACAAAACTCTCGAAGCCCAATTGTGGATATTCGCGGACAAAAAGATTGATCGCTCGTTTCGGGATTGGAGTGTCTTCCAAAGTTTGTTGAGACGACAACAGCTGAAAAAATCCTTCTGGATTCGATCCCGTCTGGACGTCTGGTGGACACTGGAATCGTTGCACTCCAATGTATGGCCATCCTTTTCCTGTATTCCTGGAGCCACGGAGATTCGCAAGGCTTGGCTTGAAGCTCTTGCCATAAATTGTCCTGCAGGCACCCGGATCACCTGCGATCCACTGAACTCTTCACCGCCGTGGGCGGTCCACTTGCGTGTTCCCTTGAACACCTCGCCTTGGCCATGGTGGGGAAGCCTCGCTGATCTCCCTCCCGATCTAGAGTTATGCATTGATTCGGTCCATGCCCGCCAGCATCATTACCACCTCAACCTAAGGGTCTGGACCCGGACTTACGGGCTGAAGATGTTTCCATTTGATGCCGACAATGGAGAATTCTCCTGGTTGATTGCGGATCTCGGGGATCCCGGTTGGCTTCCCCGAGCTGTGCGTTGGAGCCTACCCCAACAGGCTTGGGGGGAGCTTGGGCGAAAGCGGAACTCGACCAACGACAAATCGTATATCAAGCTTCACTCCATGTTTCCGGAATAGGAACTATCCTACCCATAGGAACGTTGGGATCCGAATCACCAGGCATCTTTCTCGTATGGACTCCGATCAAAACCCAACAAGGTATCCCGGCCGCAATAATCTCTGGCTCGACGACCTTCGCC
>CAIKAA010000345.1 GCA_903825275.1 uncultured Fibrobacterota bacterium
GGTTGAGTGGTGATGGCGACGGTTCCGACGGCTCCGGGAGTCACTTTCACCAACTCGATTCCCTTGCCGTTGACCGGGTCAAGGTTCCTGGAATACTGCCGATCGGTGCTGTTGTTCCAATGTTCCAAAACACCGGCCCCTGCCGTGGCAGCTTTGACCAAATAGCCCTCGGCATTGGAAATTCCCCCAAACTGATCCACCTCATCGGCGTAATGCTGGTAGAAGAAATCCAGAGACACGGCTTCTTCCGCCACGCCGTCCAACGACATGATGAAGCTGGAAGCCGGCTTGCCGAAGAAGGGCGCGCTTGCCCAGCCAAAGCTGGGGGCTCCGCCAAGATTCCGGCTTGGGTACATCGCATCCATCATCCATAGAATTGTCTTGCCACCGTAATAGGGGCTGGTCATGAATCCCGAAAGGGACATCGCGTTGGGGTGACCCGGGTTTTTGGTCCAATCGTTGTTGATGCCGGTGATCCCGAAGTAATTCTTGGCGCAGAACGTGATTCCCTGGCCATCGTGTCCTTTGAGCAAAGCTTGGTTGATCAGGTAGCGAGCGGTGAAGAAGCACATCGCTTCGCCATTGGGGACGTTGTCGGGATTGGGAATGAAGGCGCCGGCTTGATTACCGGTGGTTACCCGCCCGTTTTGGCCGTACCAATCGACTACAACCACGTTCGGGTAAGCGGCCTTGATGGCCTGATATACGTTGTCGGTGACCACGCGACTTGGATCGCCGATCACGATATCGGCTTGTGGCACGCCGGCGTTGACCAGGCTTCGAATCAAGGCGACAGCCGATTGGGGGTTGGCATTCATGTTGTTGCCAGGATCGTTGTAGTTGGAGGTGTTGTTTTGGTTGATTTTGATGGCGATCATGTCACCTGCCGTGTACCCTACTCCTGGGCGACCGTGGCTGTTGTTGAACCAAGTGAAGATTTTATTCCAGGAGTCCAAATCATTCACACCGCCCGACAAGGACATGATGCCAGCGGTGAACGACTTGTCGTATTCCGCTTGTGGATTGACCGCTGCGGCCCAATAACTGCCAGTTCCTGTCCACTTGGCTGCGTTGGGATTGTAAACCCAGGCGACGCGTCCCGGGAAAATTCCCTTGGCAGTTCCGAGGGCTGTGTTCGGGGCCAAACTCGATCCTGCGGCAAACGAGGGTTTTACGTTACTTCCAAGGAAGACCGTGAAGGAGACGAGGCTGACGGCCAAAAGCAACAAGCCATAAGCGTATTTGGAACGCCGGAAAAGGTCACGAGCTTTCCGGAAAGAAAAGATCGAACCGGCCAACGACCCCATGTATACCAGGAAGCCCAACCCCAATACAGAACTGGCTTGCTGGCAGGGGTATTGGGCTCGAGAGGGCTTGGGGATGACTCGAATCAGGTACCAGGCCAACGCCAGGAAACCGGTCAGTAGAAATGCCCATTTGGGCCAATAGTTCAGGTTTGGGCCGACAATGCGGCCGCTTTTTGGGCAACGACGAAACATTCCTGGTTTTGCCATGATTTGAATTCTCCGTTTGCTTCAGGATAAACCTGAAGTCTGAGCGATGGATGGAGGCGGTGGATTTGTCCTGAATGAATACTACCCGAGTACAGGAGCGCGAATTCTTGTACTGGTGGAAAGAAAAGATGCATCAACCTTCGGTCTGCCTCAAGTCAAGAAATGAAATTGTTACGCCGGTGGCTATCTGTATATGGTGACATAAAATGTCAACGTGGCAGAAAATCAAAGCCACCTGAGTCCACCCGCCATCCCACACGAAGGAATTTGGAAACGTTTCGATTCACCGTCCTTCTCAATCTCTTCGGGTCAGTTTCTCCGCAATTCCTAAAGCCCTCCACCAGGAGTGGGAGGAAAGCAAGGCTGTGTTCCAATCAAGACAATTCCTGCACCCACCAGGCCAAACGAACCGGCCGCGAGGTTGTGGACTGGACTTTGAGGAACAGATTCCCTCCAATGCCAGGGTCCGCAAACGGCACTTTCTGCGAAAATCAGCCAAAGTTGGCGACAGTTCCTGTCGGAACCGACTGCACCGAAAGTCCCGTTAACGACACGCCGTGGTCGCTGTTGGCTTGGAACAGCACATTTGACCACTTCCATTCCCGAGGAAGTGCGGAGGCCTGGATCACAAAGCAGTTGGCGCCTGCCGACAACGAAACGAGGGGGTTTGTGCTGGCCGCTCCCAAATCGCGCGTGTTGTCGTCGGTGCAAGCACCAGAGGCAGGCTGGACCACCACCGTGGCCGTGGCACTTGCCGCAGCCGAGTGCCCATCCCGAACCACCACGCTCACCGTGTGGGCTCCCGCGGTCCCGAACGTGAAGACGATCTGGTTCGGCGCCCCGGGGCGTGGCGTAGATGCCACGCCGTCGACCGTCCAATCATAGGTCAACGAATCGCCTTCCGGACCTGCCGCGTGGGCCGTAAAACTGGCTGGTAGCCAACAGCGACAAGATTTGTCGGCAGCAAGGAACGATGGGCTGGGCGTTGTCCAAAGGTTCCACCGGCTCAAGGTCGGGGTTCCCCGAGATCAATTTGCCCGAAGCATCGTAGACGTTCACAAATGGATTCACTGCCCAAGTTGTCGCAAGGCCTTGGGCCACCCAATCGTTGCTGGTGTTCCATGGCGAGCGCCATTGCGCCTCGATCAAGGTCACGCCCTCTCCGCCATTGGTCCCGTTGCTGGTCGAAGCGCCTGGCGGCAGTGTCTGCGACCCGAAATCGAATTGGACATAGTCCAATCCGCGACGACCGGCGACAGTCCTCACCGTGGCCTTCGACTGCGGCAAGTAGTTCACGTTCACGCCGGGCACGCTGTTGGCAAATTCGGAAACACTTCAGAAGTACCGCACTTTCAATCCGATGAGCGGAACCGATGTGCCGTTTTTGACAAGCAATTTCAGGGTCGTTCCCAGGGTGGAATTCGGTTGAATGCTTGTCGTCCAAACTTCCAAGCCTGGTAGACTTTTTGGCATCGCGGCCCCGTCCACCCAAATCGGTTGGCTCTGCTGGCGCGGGGCGAAGGAGGGATAGGGTGTGCGTAAAGAATCCGAAATCCGATTTTCGCCTCGGGCAAAGAAGACCTTTCCGATTTGTGAGTGTCCCACATTCACCGACAAATTGCTTCGGCACGGCTTAGAGAGAATTTGATGGGTCACCACAGATACTGGGAAGCCAAAGTTTTCGAAAATTTGGACCTCGGCTTCCGGGAAAACGAGGTCCAACCATTGTGATTGCATGGTTTCGTTGTCAGACGAAAAATGGCATAAGGTCAATAATTGACTATTTGCAAACCTTCAGGTTTTTCAGGTTGTAGGTAGTCACCACATTTGGCTGAGCTGTCAGGTTGAGTTGAATGGCCACATTGTACAGTCCCGTTGCCGTGGGCGTTAGTGCAAGCGACTTGCTGTTGTAGGCATTCAACGTATACCCCGCTGGGGCGACGACACTGGGTTGGGATAGTGTGGGCGCGGTCGCCGTGTAGGCACTCGCAACTCCCATCGCCGTGCTGGTGATGCCGTAGGATCCCATCACATCGTAGGAGACGGTGTACTTGGTTCCGGCGGTGAAGGAGTATTTGGCGGTGCTGATCAACCAGAAGTTCCCCTGTCCCCATTGACGGTGGGTCACCTTCAAGGTTCCCGCATCATTGGTCAAGACGGATCCATTGCCTTGATCGCTCCAGGCATTTCGGAACACCCATCCCGTCGAGGTCAGGTCTACCGTTTGACAAGTTCCCGGGCCACCCGTCACGGTGATGTTGGCTGCTGTCGAAGTGGTTACTGCATTCAAATTGTCATAGGCCTTCGCCGTGAGACTGTAGGTTCCTGCGGTCACATTGGCCCAGCTGAAGGTGTAGGGCGCGGTCAGGTCGGTCCCGATCAGGATGGTGCCATTGTAGAACTCGACTTTGGCGATGGCTCCGTTGGCGTCGGTGGCATTGGCGGTAAGGTTCACGGTCGCAGGTGCGAGGAAGGTCGCATTGGTCGCGGGAGCGGTCAGGGTGACCACCGGAGGAATATTCCCCTGGGAAACCACAATCGTGGCCGCAGCGGAAACCGTGGCGGCACCCTGGTTGTCGGTTGCCTTGGCCGTGAGCACATAAGTCCCCGCCGTGACGTTGGGCCAGGTGAAGCTGTAGGGGGCGGTTAGGTCTGTTCCGATCAGGATGGTTCCATTGTAGAACTCGACCTTGGCGATGGTTCCGTCGGCATCGGTGGCGTTGGCGGTGATGTTTACATTCGCTGGTGGAGTGAACGTGGCGTTGTTGGCAGGAGCGGTCAGGGTGACCACCGGAGGAATGTTCCCCTGGGAAACCACAATCGTGGCAGACGCGGAAACGGTCGCGGCCCCCTCGTTGTCGGTTGCCTTCGCGGTAAGGACGTAAGTCCCCGGTGTGACGTTGGTCCAGGTGAAAGCGTAAGGCGCGGTCAGGTCGGTTCCGATCAAAATGGTGCCGTTGTAGAACTCCACCTTGGTGATGGTCCCGTCGGCGTCGGTGGCATTTGCCGTGATGTTCACGGTCGCGGGTGCGGGGAAGGTCGCATTGTTCGCGGGAGCGGTGAGGGTGGCCGTTGGTGGCGTGTTTGCGGCCACGGTAAGAGTCGCGCCTGTGCTGGTCGCCGTGGAAGTGTTATTGGAAACCACAACCGAATAGACCGAACCATTCAGAGTTACCGGAACGGTTGGGATGGAATAGGTCGCGGCATTGGCTCCGGGAATGTTCACCCCGTCTTTGCGCCATTGATAGGCGATGGGAGCGTCCCCCGTGGCGATCACCGAGAAATTGACCGTGGTTCCTGGGCGGACCTTGATGCTCATGGGTTGGGTGTTGATTGTGACGGCTCCACCCACTCCAGGAGTCACCTTGACTAGCTCGATTCCCTTGCCATTGACCGGATCGAGGTTTCTGGAATATTGCCGGTCGGTGCTATTGTTCCAGTGCTCGTGAACTCCAACACCGGCTCTGGCAGCATTGAGTAGGTATCCCTCGGCGTTGGCGATTCCGCCATTTTGATTGATTTCATCAGCATAATGTTGGTAGAAGAAATCCAAGGACACGACTTCTTCCGCCACACCGTCTAGCGACATGATGAAGCTGGATGCGGGTTTACCGAAGAAAGGGGCGCTGGCCCAACCGAAGCTGGGGGCTCCTCCCAGATTACGGCTCGGGTACATCGCGTCCATCATCCACAAAATCGTCTTGCCGCCGTAATTGGGGCTGGTCATAAATGCCGTAAGTGACGTGATGTTGGGATGCCCAGGATTTTTTGTCCAATCGTTGTTGATTCCGGTGATGCCGAAGTAATTCTTGGCGCAGAAGGTGATTCCTTGGCCATCATGGCCTTTCAACAAACCTTGACTGATGAGGTAGCGTGCCGTGAAGAAACACATCGCCTCGCCATTGGGGACGCCGTCCGGATTGGGAATGAAGGCACCGGCCTGATTTCCGGTGGTCACGCGCCCGTTTTGGCCGTACCAATCGACCACGACCACGTTCGGGTAAGCCGCCTTGATGGCCTGGTAGACGTTGTCGGTGACCACGCGGCTTGGGTCGCCGATCACGATGTCGGCTTGTGGCACGCCGGCATTCACAAGGCTTCGAACCACGGCGACCGCTGACTGGGGATTGGTGTTCATGTTGTTGCCTGGATCGAAATAACCCGAGGTGTTGTTTTGGTTGACCTTGATGGCAATCTTGTCACCAGCCACGTATCCGGTCCCAGGACGACCATGGCTATTGTTGAACCACTTGAAGATCGCATCCCAGGAATCCGCGTCGGTGGTGCCTCCCGAAAGCGATTTAATTCCCGCGGTGAACGACTTGTCGTATTCCGCCTGGGGATTGACCGCTGCGGCCCAGTAACTTCCCGTTCCCGTCCACTTGGCTGCATTGGGATTGTAAACCCAGGCGACACGTCCCGGAAAGATCCCTTTGGCCGTCCCGATGGGCGCATTCACGACCACATTTTGTGCATAGGACGGGGTCCAATTGCTCCCTACGAAGACAAAAAACGACAGGGCACTAATGGCCAGAAAGAGCATTCCGTAAACGTTCTTGGAATTTTTGAAGAACGTGCGCGCTTTACGGTAGGAAAAAATCGAACCGGCCAATGAAGCCAGGTAAACCAAAAAACCTAGCCCTAGTGCCGAGCTCGCCTGCTGGCATGGGTATTGGGCTCGGGAGGGTTTGGGGATGACTCGGATGAGATACCAAGCCAAGGCAAGGAATCCGGTCAAAAGAAAGGCCCATCTCGGCCAGTAATTCAAATTTGGGCCGACGATGCGGCCGCTTTTTGGACAACGACGAAACATTCCATGTGGTTGCATGATTGATATGCTCCTCAGGATGGCGTGGATTTGAATCGCTTAGGACAAGCCTAGGCGATGGACGGCCTTGGATGGCCTTTTTAGGTGAGTAAAAGATCTGTTGCGATGGAATTCCAGTCAAACAACATACATCCGATTTCTGTCCAACACAACAGCGAAATTGAAATTGGTGGACAAAATCTGGCAATGAATTCTGCGAAGTCCTCAAAATCTGAAGGGATTCCATTCTGTCATTTTCTGCAATTGGGGAATGGAAAAATGGGACGGTGGTTCTGGATCGCTCGACCGGCAAATGGGCCTTCGAACCAGAGTCAAACAGAGCCAAATCCATTCCGACCTTTGGGAAATTGAAGTTCCACGACGGACTGGTTTAGGGCGCGAATTTCGCTTTGCATTCCTTTCTGGGGAAAAATGTGCTAAAGTTCAATCAAGATCCGTAATGGAGAACAATCCGTTGCGAAGGATTGCTGTTTGGGGTCCAATTGGAACCCCGAACATGCTCGGGGAAAGGTTTTCAGTCATGGAGACGGGAGAAAGTTCAATGATTCTTGTGTTGCTTGCCAGCTGGACTTTGACGGCGGCACCAATTTCCATCACCGTTTACGCCGACTCGGGGCGCCAACCCATTTCGCCCTTCCTTTACGGTAAGAACAATGGTTTGGATTCCGCGAGTCTGCGCAAGTCCAACGAGGCCGGCTTGCGGATGTTGCGGGCCAATGGTGGAAACAACGCCACGAAGTACAACTGGCAGAACGGTCTTTCCTGCCATCCCGATTGGTACAACAACGTGTACTCGGACAATTGGGATGTCACCGCCCGCACGATCCAGGACTCCTTGCCCGGGATTCAGGGCTTGTTCGCGTTTCAATTGCTGGGATGGGTGGCAGACAACGCCAAAAACAATTTTGGTGACTGGAATTGGGCCCAAACCTGGGCCGCCAAAATCCACACCGACACGCTGTGGAAGAATCACGGTTGGACAGATTTTGGTGCGGCGAACCAGGACCTTGCTGGCGGCGGTGTTCCTGACACGGTGATCCATGTCACCCAAAACACCTGGGGACCTTCCTACGACATGGGCAAGGCGTTGGTCAAGGGCGATCCAGCCAAATATCTCAAGCTCTGGCCCGCCGACTCCACGGCTGGCATTTTGGACCACTGGTTTGGTGTCGGAGGTATTGGTCTGAATCCTGAACGGTACAGGTATTGGAACATGGACAACGAGCCCGACATTTGGTCGGGAACCCACAACGACATCCAGTCCGACACGATGAGTTTCGAAACTTATTTCCAAAAATATCTCGCGGTGGCCAAAGCCGTTCGTACCCGCAACCCAAGGGTCAAATTGGTCGGGCCGGTTTTTGCCAACGAATGGCAATGGTGGACTTGGAACAACAAGGCCATCAACGATGGCGGGGTCGATCGGTCGCCGATGGAAATGTTTCTCAAGCGAATCGGACAAGAAGAAAAATTGTCTGGACAGAAATTGTTGGACGTGTTTGATCTTCATTTCTATCCGGGCTACAACAATCTCTCCGACGTGCCGAATATGCTGCAAATGCACCGGATGCTTTTCGACACCAGCTATGCTTGGCCGGGAGCCAATGGCTTTCATTTCTACGACGGAAAATGGGGCAAGGCGGTACCCTATTATGTGTTGGGGCGGGTTCAGAAATGGATGACGCAGTATCTCGCAGAGTGGAGACCTTTCTCCATGACAGAATTTGGTTCAATGTCTGCTGGAGGAGATGTCGATGTCCGAAACCTGGCCTATGCCTCTTTGCTCGGGACTTTTGCAGATCACGGAGGTGAGATTCTCACGGCTTGGGACTGGTACCCCGGGATGTGGGAAGTGCTCCACTTGTTCAGTCGCAGCGCCCATGGCACGCGTGTCGCGTCGAGTTCCTCGGTGGATACCTTGGTGTCAGCCTATTCGTCGCTATCGGATGCGGGCGATTCCCTCACTGTGATTTTGGTGAACCGCAATCCTTCTACAGCCCAAGCGGTTTCCGTCACCTTGTCGGGATTTATCCCTTCTGGTGACGCCACAACCCTCCAACTGTCGGGTCTGAAAAGCGAAACCTTTGTCTCTGGATCGCAAAATGCCCTGAAGCACGGCGCGGTGGCCGTGGTTTCGGGAAGTCTCTCCCTCTCCATTCCCTCTAAATCCATCACGGCAATCCAGTTGGTGGGGAAGGGTCGTCCCGTGGTGGGGCGCGTCCGAAAGCCCAATGGTCCCGAAGCGGCCAGCTTTTCTCAAACGGGATCCACCTTGCGTTTGAGCGCCAGCGCCGGGGCCAGGTTCGATTTGGTGTCCATGCAAGGCCGTCTACTGGGCAGCACTGAAATCAAGTCCGGATCGGCGACCTTGTCGACCAAAGGACTTGTTCGCGGCGTCTATTTGGCCAAGTGGGCCGAGGGGTCGAAAAAAGTGGTTGTGGGAAACTGATCGCCACATTCTGAGCGGAGGGTTCGGCTCAGAGCCTTCCACTTTTGAAGGAGCGCATCATCGCATTGGCCTGCTTGGCAGAAACATTGGTCACTTTGGTAACCGGATCTTCGGTCCACTTGTTGCACCAGAATTGTTTGTCTTCGCCCACCGACACCACTCCGGACAGGCCACCAGTGCGCCATTTCCGGAAACTGTCGCAGCGAGTGCGGACCTTGCA
>CAIKAA010000346.1 GCA_903825275.1 uncultured Fibrobacterota bacterium
CGGCAACCGAGATCTCCTGCTGCTTTTTCGCCATCGACTGGGCGTCTGGAGCATTGCCGGCCACGGTTTTTTCCTTTCATTTTAGACGTTCGGAAGGGGCCCAAACCTACGACAGACTGCTCAAGTGTGCAAGGCATCTGCGAAATGACTTATTAAAACGACTTGACTTAGTGGGGCTCCGTGATATACTTCGGTCCTCGTGTCTGGTCGGGGAACGTGTACCCCCCGTTTTAGCCCATTTTGGAGGAATGGCACATGCGCTCTGAAGTTGTCAGTTGGGAATTTGCGCGTCGGCCCAAGTCGGACGAATTTGAGGACATCGAAGGCGGTGGATCCTTTGGTGGAGGATTTGAGGACGATGCCGATGGCGATCTGTCGGAAGGCGGAGATGACGATGAGGAAAGTCAAGAGATTGACTTCGATGATCCAAACTTTGCTCGTGGCGAAGGAATTTGGAAGAGCTACGCTGAAGACTTGGATATTGAGGAGTAAGTGAACAGCAGGGCCAAATCAACTCTGGTCCTGCTTTATGCAGCGGCGGTGTGGACGAGCTGTTCGTCCACCAAGCCGATCGTCGGGCTGCCACCCACACCCGTCACCCAGGCGGACTCGCCTGAACTTTCCCATGTCCGACGGCTTTTGGACACCGGGATTTCCTTGCAAGCCAAAGGCAATTACGCCAATTCCCAAGTCGTCTTGACGACGGCCCTGTCGGAATTGTCGATGCTCGATTCCACGGCACGAGCAGAAACCGTCAGTGGTCTTACCCAGCAAATCCTGGGGGCCATGAAGAACAATTTGCCCTACTCGTTGGAACCAGAATCCATCGAGGAGCCGGATGCCTACGAAGAGGACGGCTTGGCCCTGATGGATTCCCTGGCGCCGGATTCGGCCGCCGCGACCCCCATGGATTCGGCCACCGAGGCTCGCCTTTACCGCGAGCTGCAAAGCGATTCCGGCGTGACCTATGACCTGCCTGTCGAGATCAACGACATGGTGTTGCTGCATGTGCGCAATTTCAAGGAACGCATGCCGCAGCACTTTGCGCGTTGGATCGAGCGCAAGGGATGTTGGGAAGATTACATCACCAAGGAATTGGCCGCCCACGGCCTTCCCAAAGACCTGTTGTACCTGGCCATGATCGAGAGCGGCTTCAACCCCCGGGCCACCTCGCCCGCGGCAGCGGCCGGAATCTGGCAATTCATCCCCAGCACCGGACGTCGCTTCGGGTTGCGGATCGATCGCTTTGTCGATGAGCGGCGCGATCCCTGGAAGTCCACCCAGGCGGCCATCCAGTATTTGTCGACCCTCTACCAGATGTTTGGCGACTGGCGTTTGGCCATGGCTTCCTACAATTGCGGCGAAGCCTGCGTGGGACGCTCGATCCGTCGTTCGGGAACCAGCGACTTTTGGCGCATTTCCCTGCCGCGCGAAACCCGCAACTACGTCCCCAAGGTGTTCGCCGCCGCCATTTTGGGCAAAAACCCCAAGCTCCATGGCTTCAATGTCCAGCCTTGGAATCCCATTCTGGCCGACACCTTTTCGGTAGAAGGCGGTTTATCGTTTGACCAAATCGGACGCGCGTTGGGCCTGCCAGCCGATTCCGTGGCGGTTCTCAACCCCGCCTTGACCCGGGGCACCACCCCGCCTCTCAAAGACACCTGGTTGCTCCATCTGCCCATGGGGACCCGCGAAAAATTTGCCCTGGCAGCCGCAGATCTGGAACGCAGCTACCAAGCCCCCCAGCCCCAGAAATTCACCTACAAGGTCCGGCGCAAGGAAAGCCTCGCGTCCATCGCCAGCCGCTACGGGGTGTCGGTGGGCGATCTCAAGCGTTGGAACCGCATCAGTGGGAAAAAAGTCCGGGCCGGGCGTCGCCTGACCATCTGGGGCGACAATCCGGGCTCGGGCGTCGCGGTCCGGGAGCCGCCATTGCGCTCGCGCGGGGATGGCATCCCCGAGCGCACCGCTTGGCACCTCAAGAGCCACAAGGTGCGTCGCGGTGAAACTCTCGCCGCCATCGGTCGCAAGTACGGAGTGACTTCCAGCCAACTCATGGATTGGAACGGATTGTCGTCCGGAAAGCTCAAGCCAGGCAAGCGGGTTTTCGTTTCTGATCCGGGCGAGGGAATGGGCGATACGGCGCTGTTGTCCGGGATCGCGCGCACTCCGAATGTCGGGACTTCGGTGGCTGCCAATCCCCCCAAAGCAACGACCGAATCTGTCGAAGCTCCCCAATCCCATCGGGTGCGTCGCGGCGAAACCTTGGCTTCCATCGCCGACCGTTTTGACTTGAACGTTTCCCAATTGCGCAGCTGGAACCATCTGAGTTCCAATCGGGTGCGGCCTGGCGTTCGCCTCAAATTGCATGGTGATGCCGAAGTGGTCGCGGCAGCCAAGCCAAGTCAAAAAGAACGCAACTTGGTTTCCTCGAAGGCTCCACGGGTGGTTCTGGTCTCGGACAATGCTTCGGTAAACCCCGTTTCCAACACTCATTTGGTAAGGCCTGGCGAAACCCTCGAATCCATCGCCCACCAGTACGGCGTGGCCGTCGCGAGCATCAAGCTCTTGAACCGCCTTCACACTTCGCGCATCCGGATTGGACAGAAATTGGCCGTGCCCAAGCCCAATGCGGCACGCACTCCAGCCAGGGCCAATGCGAACCGTACCCGGACCATGCGCTACACCGTGCGGGAAGGGGATTCCCTCTTCTCGATCGCCAAATCCCGATCCACCACGGTCGATTCCCTGATGGAAATCAACGGCTTGCGGGCTTCGGGGATCCATCCCGGACAAATCATTGTCGTTCCCACGGTGGCCTCTCGATGAAGAAAGCCTTTTATTTCCTTTTGTTGATGGCCCTCTTGGTGGGTTCTTGCAAGCTGGGAATGTCGATGGGAGACGGCCATCGCGAGCTCAAGGGGCCGGGGATTCGCGTCATTCGCTTGGAAGGCGAGATTATGGATGCCCGCAAATGGGTCGAGCGATTGAAGGAAGCCCAAGACGATTCGGCGACCAAAGCGGTGGTCTTGCGGATCGAGTCTCCCGGCGGAGCCGTGGGTAATC
>CAIKAA010000347.1 GCA_903825275.1 uncultured Fibrobacterota bacterium
CTACAAATTCAACGCTTGCAAATGCCTCGCCAAATACGAATGGGCGCACAATCCCAACTGGCAATACTACACTGGCAGCAACTGACAAAGCTTGTGTGGACTTCATCGGTGCCATGTACGCTCCGACTGTGGGACTGCAAAACCTTGTTGGTGGCGGAATTACCGCTGCCGCCTGTCCGTAATCCATTGTGGAATCTCAACCGAGGTGTTCTTATCACCTCGGTATTTTCTGTTTGTGCAATAGAAGGAAAGTTGATTTTTGAAAAATCAAATGTTTAAGTTTGTTCCAGCGAAAGATTTAGCCTAAAAACAGCAACATCAACAACATTACTTCTGACCTTGAGTAAGGTTGATTTTGATGAAATGTTTTTATTATTTAGCGTTGTATTAAACCAAAAACAGGAGAATTAAAAATGTGTTACTACAAAAAAGCATTCACGCTAGTCGAACTGATGGTAGTGATCGTGATTATCGGAATTCTGGCTGCACTGGCCATCCCACGTTTTATGCAAGCGACTTCTAAAGCAAAGGTTACGGAATTCAAACCCGTTCTAAAACAAATTTTCACATTGGAGGATGCTTTTCGCACTGAAAGTCCAAGCAGCTCATACGGAGCCTTAACCGCAGTAGGCTTTATGGCTCCTACCAATTCAGCGCGGTCGTACTTTAATTACAATCTGACGGCAACCGTAGAGGCAACCGGCACCCCTGGTACGTTGGGTGTTACGGCCGCACCAACATGGTCGGCTACAAATTCAACGCTTGCAAATGCCTCGCCAAATACGAATGGGCGCACAATCCCAACTGGCAATACTACACTGGCAGCAACTGACAAAGCATGTGTGGACTTCATCGGTGCCATGTACGCTCCGACTGTGGGACTGCAAAACCTTGTTGGTGGCGGAATTAGCACTGCCGCCTGTCCATGATTTAGGATAATATTGGTTATTTCTTCATTTACCATGACAAACATTCACTCAAGGAAATTCAAACAAATATTCCATGTTTTACTAATCATTATTGCAATGTCAGCATCATTATTTGCTTCACAGAAAGCAATTAGGATAAAATATAAAAATGAAAGCATCAACAATCTTCCTGAGATAAAATTAGGGCTTCCTGTCGAGAACATTATGTCAGCTGGCTTTGGTGGATTTGCATCGTCGCTGGCATGGGTAGATGCAATATTCACCTATTCCGAAATACTATTTGATAGCGCATCCCCCACCCCATTAATCAACAAATTTGCATTTTCTTCAAATCTTGATACTTTATGGCCCCATCCTCGATTAATAGCATCTTGGGCAATTCCAACGATCAAGTCTTTAGGAACAAAGGATGCATTGCCATTTTTAGAAGATGGATCTTTTCGGTTTCCTCAAGAATGGCGATTTAGAATAACTTGGGCTCAATATATTCTATCAGATCACACTATTGATTCAGTGATAGCTACAGATTCGGCTGCAAAAATTCTCTTACCACTTGCAACCCTTCAATCTAATATTCCCGCATATGTGCGCGATCTCGCTTTCACATTACTGCACAAAAATGGAAAGCATGAACAAGCAATGAATATTCTTTTGCAGATATATTCACAAATTCCAGATCCATTGATTCGCTTTCAATTCCAAAGCAAAATTGCAGACTTGCTTCATCGAAATAATGTTCAATTTCAAAGGGACAGTACAGCGTTTTTGCAATGCGTAGCTAATATGTTGGACTCCAAGGATACCGAGCAGGTCAGCATAGCCAAGACACTTCTAATCAGATTAGTTCAGCCAAAAGAAAAAGAATTGGCGTTAGCACAAGCTCATCATCTTGCCCGGCAGTTTCAAAGTTATCAAGACGCACAAGTCGGTGGCGGACGTTAGGCCCCCTCCAACCACATCCCAATGTTTTCCTTCGCTTGGTCGCCTCCACCCCGACCAAGACCCGTTTTTTTCCTGAAGCTTGGTAGGGAATCAGGTAACCTTGATCATCAACCTGCTGAAGTGCTTCCTCGGCGGTTCCGTGGAGTTTGAACTCGAACACAAAGACAAAATCTGACGCCTCAGCTTCGGTCCAAATCATCATGGGTCAGTTTGGTCACATCGGAGATGATGTCCCACGGTATTCCATGCTCCAGCATTTTTCGGGCATCCTCCAGCTTGGAAGCATGAACTCCTTCTTCGATCCCAATGGCTCGTCATCTCTCGAATCCCCGCTCAATTCCCCGCTCGATCCCTTTCTCGAAGCCTTTCTGAATCCACCATTCGATGATTTCGGGCATGGCCATCTCCTTCAATCTTTGGTTTAACACGTTTTGTTCTTCCACATTTGATCTAGCCTATACCCCACCCAAAAAGCAAAAAAGGCGCGGTAACCGGCCTTGTCGTCTTGGCGGTAGAACTCCTGAGCAACCAGTAGGACTTGATCCACCGCATTTTGAATTCCATGCATATTCGGTGAAAAAGAAAGGGCGACCCGATAGATCGGCTATCATTTAGGCCACATCCCGGACTCGGCCATTCGCGTATTTATGGATCAAACTGCCAATAAGGGTTTGGTACGGGATACCTTCCTGGGCAATCAGGCTGGCTGCGAATAAACCTCGTTTTGAGGGCCCATTCTTCTTGGGGGAAAAGATCATCCCTTATTCTATCCTATTTCGCCGCAACCTTGCAAACCTTCCCTGATCTTGCTCCACCGATCTTGCGAATTTCCGGAACCTTGGGAAGGTAATTCCGAGATCCAAGTACAAAGGAATCAGCGCAATCGATCACAGAAGCTGTACTTCATCGACAGCAATCCATCTGGGCGCACAAAAAACGACCACCCTATTGGATGGTCGTCGAGTCATGATTTAGAGATCGCCCGAACCGAGCGAGCGCCACATGGTCAGAATTTGACGGGAGTCTTTTTGCCCAACAACATGTGACGGACCTTCATGGGCAGGCCGTAGCAGCGGATGAAGCCCATGGCGTCCTTCTGGTCGTAGGTGGGGACGTCCGAGAATCCGCCCAGGTGCGGGTCGTAGAGGCTCCAGGGCGAGTCCATTCCGGCCAAGACAATGTTGCCCTTGTACAGCTTGAGCTTGACCGATCCCGACACCACCCGTTGGGTTTCGGTGACGAACGCGTCCAGCGACTGGCGAAGCGGAGCGAACCAGCGACCGTCATAAACGATGTCGGCGTAGACATCGGCCACGCGACGCTTTTCCCGCAAGGTGTCGCGGTCCAACGTGAGCTGTTCGAGCCATTCATGGGCGGCATACAGGATGGCGCCACCTGGGGTCTCGTAGACGCCGCGGCTCTTCATCCCCACCAAACGGTTTTCGACCATGTCGATCAGGCCCACGCCGTGCTTGGCACCAACCTTATTCAAGGCTTCCAGCAGCGGAACGGAATCCAAACGTTTCCCGTTGACTCCAACCGGCGAGCCCTTTTCGAAGTCCACGGTGACGTATTCGGCCTTGTCCGGCGCTTGCTGGGGAGGCGTGGTCCAACGCAGCATTTCAAACCCGTGCTCCTTTTCGGGGTATTCGAGTTTGCCACCTTCATGGGACACGTGCCACAGATTGGCGTCTTCCGAGTAGATCTTCTTCTTGGTGACGGTGAGCTCGATGCCACGGGCTTCGGCATAATCGATCGCTTCTTCGCGCGAGGTGATCTTCCAATTGGGATCCTTCCAGGGGGCGACGATCGCCAACTGGGGAGCCATGGCTTGGAAGGTGAGCTCGAAGCGGACCTGGTCGTTGCCCTTGCCGGTCGCGCCGTGGGCGACCGCGTCGCAACCTTCGGCCAATGCGGTGAGGACCTGGTGCTTGGCGATCACGGGACGGGCGAAGGAAGTGCCCAAAAGATAGACCGACTCGTACTTGGCACCGGCGCGCAAGGTGGGCCAGACATACTCTTCCAAAAATTCCTTGCGAAGGTCCTTGACGATGCACTTGATGGCGCCGGTCGCCTTGGCCTTGCGCATCAACGGCTCGGTCTCGATCTTGCCCTGCCCGACGTCGGCGGCGAACGCCACGACTTCGCAGCCATAGGTTTCCTTCAGCCAGGTGATCATGATCGAAGTGTCCAAGCCACCGGAATAGGCCAAGCAAACTTTTTTGAGGCGCTTGCCGTTGAACAACTTGAAGTCGCCGTCGTTGGCAGACTCGGCGGCCTTCTTGGCGACAGGTTTTGTCGCGGGCTTGGCGGTCTTCGCGGCGGCCTTTTTTGCAACAGGTCTTGGCGCGGGCTCGGCGGTCTTCTTCACGGTCTTCTTGGGCATGGAGTTCGGATCCTCTGAGTAAGGTTGAACGGAAAGTGGAAAAGATAGGTCAGGACAACCGGGCAAGGTCATTTGAGAAGGGAGGCGTACATTTCTCTAGCCCCGCGAAGTCCAAAGGCTTCCCAGCCGCCGGGGATACCCGCTAAGATTGCCTCGCCCACGCCCACGGGTCCATCCGAGAAAGGATGGACTGGCAACCGACAAAAACGAGGGAGGTTCCTAGCGTACCCCACTCCTACGCCTGCCGGAGCTTGCCAAGCCAAGTTCAAAACGCCAGATGGAGACCCGCATTGAGGGAGAACCGGGCAAGATTCATTTCGCCGGAGACCGGGTAGATTTGTGGTTTCGAAACCGAACCCGTCAAACTTCGACATTCCACCCCAATTGCCGCGGATTTTCCCAGATAGAATTCTCCGCCAATCCCGATCAAAAGACCCAGGGAATTCTCCACATAGGCTCTGCTAGAAGTCCCTTCCGTTCGATCGTCAGTGTAACCGAGATATCCTCCCGAAACGAAAGCGATGAACGCCATCGTGCTTGAGGGATTCAGGTTCCGGTAAAACAAGGCCGGCCCGAAAAATTTGATCGAGATGTCATCCTTGACGGAAACCCATTCTGAATAACCCCAGCCTGTTCTACCAGAAAAGCCTGTTCTACTCGAACTGTAGCGATTAAAAACCCCTCCCCAAGCGAAGCGATCATTGATTTGGAACCCGACCGCAGCTTGCAATTCCAGCCCACTGCTCGTAGAGTCGAAGGGAGACATCCTGGTATACCCGGCATCGAGGTGAAGCCAAATCCTCGTCGGTTTCGGCGCAGCGGTGTCTTCGGTTGTGGATTGCGCCCACAAGGAAGGGACGATCAGAAGGAGGCACAGCAGGGTTCGGGGCATGGCTTTGTCCTATCGGGATTCTAGTTTACACAAATAGGCCCAAGAAATGAATAACCGATCAAGTCTCCGAGATCGAGTCAATCCAGTGGGAAAGGGATGGCTCCGTTTCGGGAGCCATCCCTGCACCGGTTCAAAGCGCTAAATGAAGTCCCGCATTGATGGAAATCCGAGAAAGACTCGCCTTCTCCGTATTGGTAACGCTATTTCCTGCCATTTCCAGAGTCCGCGACGAAATGGTCGCCGTCAAACTTCGACATTCCACGCCGATCGCGGCGGAAGGCCCCAAATAAATTTCCCCCCCAATACCGGTCAATAACCCAAAGGTATTCCCCGTAATTTTCCCACTGATCGTTTGACCATTTGCTTGGACCGTTCCATCGTCATTATAATCGACGTAACCTCCCGATATAAAGCCGACGAATGCTGCGGAACGTGAATTGTTCAAGTTCCGGAAAAACAAAGCAGGTCCAAAGAATTTGATCGACAAGTCATCTTTTGCAGAAGCTGTCGTCGTCTGTGGATTGCCGTAATAATCATACCCAAGCAGAACAGTCGTGTTGTAGGAATTACTTGAGCTGTAGCGATTGAAGATCCCACCCAAGGCGACTTGATCGCTGATGTGAAACCCGAGTGCTCCTTGCAGTTCCAATCCCTTTGTCAGAGGCTCTTCTTGGGACTGGACATCAGGTCCGTACATTTTGGCTGCTCCAACTTCGAGTTGAAGCCAAATCGTTGGCGGGGTTGGCGTGACCATGTTGTCAACCGTAGATTGCGCCCACAGGGAAGGGGCGATCAGGAGGAGGCACAGCAGGCTTCGGGGCATGGTCAATTCCTATCTGGATTCTGCCTCATCACTTGTGGCAGGAAAAATGGAAACCCAATCTCGCGATGGTCATCGAGTCGAGTCATTTCGGAAGAATGGACTCCCTTGGAGGAGCCAGACCCAAAGTTAAAACAGCATCACCCCAGATTCAACTCCAGTTTGGCAGCTTCGGTCATGCGGTCCTTGGTCCACGCGGGTTCCCAAACCA
>CAIKAA010000348.1 GCA_903825275.1 uncultured Fibrobacterota bacterium
CCACGAACACCACCGATCGGCGGCGCAACCGCCGGGCCAGCTGGTCGCAGGCCATGGCGAGGTCGGTCCCTTTCGATTTGGGTTCGCGTTCCAAGATCTCGCGCAAAAGCCGGGACAAGGCCTGGGGGCCACGGGCCGGGGGCAACCAGGTTTCGACCTGGTCGGAAAAGGTCAATAGGGCCAAGCTTTCCTGGGACCCGAAGCAGGAAAGAGCAAGCACCGCGCAGAATTCGGCGGCGGCTTCGCGGGACAATGCCCCACGGCTGCCCGACAGGGTGCTTTCCGAAAGATCGAGCAGGAAGGCGGCGGTGAGTTCCCGTTCCTCTTCAAAAACCTTGACGAACGGTTCGTTGAGGCGCGCGGTGACGTTCCAATCGATCCCGCGCGGATCGTCGCCATCCACATAGGCGCGGACCTCGCGAAACCGCATGCCGGTGCCCTTGAAGGTCGACAAATGACCACCCGCCAATAGATCGGAAATCCGTCCACGGGCGCGGAACTCGATGCGGCGGACCCGCTGCGTGACGCGGCGGGCCAGACTCGGCCCGGCCGTTTTCATGGCACGTCGACGCCGGCTAAAATCTTTTCAACCAAATCTTCGGCCTTGATGCCTTCGGCTTGGGCTTCATAGGAAAGACCAAGGCGATGGCGCAACACGCCGCGAGCCACCGATTTCACGTCGTCGGGAGTCGCGAAAGCGCGGCCTTCCAAAAAGGCTTGGGCCTTGGAGCAAAGGGCCAGGGCGATCGACGCGCGCGGGGAAGCTCCCCAGCGGATGAGCCCTTCCAAAGAAGCAAGTCCACCTTCGGGAATGCTGCGGGTGGCGCGAACCAGTTCGACGATGTAGGCCTGAACACGCGGGTCCATGAACACTTCGCGGACCAAGCCTTGGGCGGCCAGAATTTGTCCGGGCTCGGCAACGGGGCGGGCTTGGGGCAGGCCTGGTCCCGACACCATTTGAAGCACCTGGAGTTCGGAATCCCGGCTGGGGTAACCCACTTCCACCTTGATCAGAAAACGGTCGACCTGGGCCTCGGGAAGTGGGTAGGTGCCCTCTTGCTCGATGGGGTTTTGGGTCGCCAAGACAAAGAAGGGTTTGGGCAGCGGGAAGGTCTGGCCCGCAATCGTGACTTGGTGCTCTTGCATGGCTTCCAAGAGAGCCGATTGAACCTTGGCGGGAGCGCGGTTGATTTCGTCGGCCAGCACCAAGTGGGCGAACACAGGTCCTTGGCGGACCTCGAAGGTGCCCGACTGTGGCCGGTAGATCTGGGTACCCATCACGTCGGCTGGCAATAGGTCGGGAGTGAATTGGATCCGCGAGAAGCTGGCTTGGATGGATCCTGCCAGAGCCCGCACGGCGGTGGTCTTGGCCAATCCAGGATTCCCCTCCAAAAGAACGTGCCCATCCGCCAAGACCGCCAAGAGGAGGTCATGGCACAGGCTTTCCTGGCCGATCACCGAACGAGCCAATTCGGTGCGCAGTTGGGGCACGAAACCAGAGGCATCATGGATTCGACGGGAGAGTTCTTGGAGTTGTGCGGTCGACATCAGAGGGTTTCTCCTACCAGATGGAAAAAAGGGAACGCCGCATAATATCATGCTCCGCCATCCTCTCGGCAAGAGGGGCGGGGCATCGCGCCCCCTTTCCTCTGGTCCCTTGACGATTTTTTTACACAGCTGTGATCCAGGGCTTGCGTTTTCAGGGAAGGTCACCTTCTGCGGAAGGCCTAGCTGGCATCGAATCATTTCGGTCACGACCGCCAACAAAAAAGCCTCTTTCCGAATTCGGAAAGAGGCTTTGAACCGTCCGCTCGCAAGAGCGAGATTGGCTACTTCTTCTTGGGCTTCTTGGCAGGTGCCGGAGCCGGATTTTCCATCACCGGGATGGACGACTTCACGGTGTCGGCTCCGGTTCCGAACTTGGACTTGATGTATTCGACCAAAGCGGTGTCTGCGGCGGTGGCACCCGGCTGAACCATGCGGTTGAGCGCGAATACCAGAACATTGAGACCGTTGTTGGAGGTGGCGCGAATGTTCGCACCGCGATCCAACAGTTCCGTCACAACTTCCTTCTTGCCGTGGGCACCGGCGATGTGGAGGGCGTTTTCGCCCAACTTGTTTTGGGTCTCGATCTTGGCACCTTGAGCAATCAAGGCCTTCACGGCGTCGAGCTGGCCATCCTTGGCGGCCAACATCAACGGAGTGATTCCCTGGTCGTCTTGGGCATCGACCTTGGCGCCGCGAGCGATCAAGACGGTGATGATGTCCACCTTCCCGTTCATGGCGGCGAAGTGGAGGCCCGTCTGGCCATTTTGCTTGGCATCGACGGTCTCGCCCTTGTCCAGAAGCTCTTTCACCTCAGTGGGCTTGCCTTGAACGATGGCTTTCACCATATCCTGGCTCAAGTCGGCAGGTTTCTTTTCTTCCTTCTGGCAGGCGCTCATGGCCAATACGGTTCCAACCAGAGCGACAGACCGAATCAAACGCCTCATGCGAGTCTCCTTTGTCGCCGGAGACGTTGTAGGAGTTGCGAGTCGAATCTCCGGCTGTCAAAAGATTACCATCTAATCCACAATCCAATGGGCGTTTTTTGTCAAAAATTTTACAAGATGGAC
>CAIKAA010000349.1 GCA_903825275.1 uncultured Fibrobacterota bacterium
CAGGATCCGCTCTGCTGAAAACCCTGTTCCTTCAGAATATTGGCCATTTCTGCCCTCTCCAACAACCGAAGCTTGCCGCTCTGGACCAGGGCATCGGAAAGCCCATCTTCCAAAATTCGGATGGAATTGGAATCCACCCCTCGCGACTGCAAGGGCATGACCGCCGCCAACGGCAAAGTCGATTGCCCAAAGCTCGCCGAACCAATCGCCAAAATCCCGAAGATCAAATTGAAAAAGTGTCGCACCGTTATCCCCCGTTCCCACACCTCGGCAAAATAAATCATCCAAGGTGCAGATATTCGATTTCGGGTGGATTCTGCATTTGGTGGAGCACTTGGCAGGTCTCACCGTTGGGGGGAGGCGAGGTTCCCGTCCACTCCTTGTCCGGCGATCCATTAGAGGTAGATCCCCCACCCAGTTCCAAATTGCATCGACCGAAGCTGCGTAAAGTCCATTGGGCCGAAATACGCTGGACTCCCCAACAACGCCTATGCCATTTTTTGTCCAATCCACCAGGTAAAAGGAACGGGCCGAATCGTTGCCGGTCCAGCGCCAATTCGAGCCCTTGTCCGAAGTCATGAATCCATGCCCGAAGCATTCGGACAGAAGAGTGTCCGACGCTGGCCAAAACGGTTTTAGAAAGGCGCAGAACTTCGTGCGGGTCCAAGCAATCTGCGAGGGAGAATAGGGATCTTGCATTCCCGAGAATGGGGAGAAGGCGGTCGAGTCCCCAAATGCGCTCTTGGTCCACAACCCGCCATCGGTGCTCGTCAAGGCGATCCCGATCAAATTGACCCCAGTAAGATCTTTGCATTGGCCCCGTTTCCACCATCCATTCCCAATGGCCCCGTGATGATGGTTTTTGCCAAGTTCGGTCCTTAATTTAAAAACATGGGACGGGCCATCTTGTCGAGGTCGGAGAAGGGGACCTTGGCAACAAACGACCAGCCGGTGGCGTACAAGGTATCGCCGATGCCCAGGATGGCTCGAGTCTGGTCGGGACAGCCGTTGGCAATCTTGCACCAATTTACGTCGACCAGTTTCCAGTCACCCCACACGACCTTGCCCGAATCGCGAGGAGTCATCATGGCGATGCCCGAACCTTCGCTACCCGCCTGGAACAGCCGCCCGCGATACCCCGCGATCACCTTGACCGTATGGGACGTTTCCATCCGCTGCTGGGCATCCTTCGGCGTCACGCTGGTCCACTTGCCGTCGTCCCAGCGAAACACACCTAAATTCCATTCATACCCCACATAGAGCTTGCCATTGACCACCGACATCGCCGAAAGAAATTCGAATTCAGTAGGGTCGGTTCGACCGCGCGCGCTGGGCAGCTTTTCCCATGAGGCATCTCCTTCGCGGTAACGTGCGATGCCCCATTCAGATTGATAGGCATAGAGGTACCCGTCCAACTGGTAGGCGTTATAAAAGTTCATGCCAGTTCCCATACATGGGATACTTGCTAAAGAATCCGTTGATCCTAGTTGTAGCAGGCATTGATGGCGACCAGTCACATTCATTCCAATCGAAATGACTATTCGCCCATTGTATTCTCCAACGCCTTCTACAGACGGGAGGGTATCTGGCAGTCCAGGCAAGGCAGGCTTTCTAAACCGATTCCACATACCGTTGGTCGGATCAAATCGGTAAACTTGCCCTGTATACTCGGTTCCAACAACCAATTTTTGTCCGACAACGGCCCACTCAAACGGCACTTCGCCATTGGGCATCAAGAGCTGTTCCCAATGATCCGACCCAACACTTCCCTTCCACATCCTCCATTGCTGGTAACGGGTTACCCGGTATTGGGCCATCGGATCGGAGTTGGGAGGCTCATAGGAATCCATCGCAAACAAGGTGTTCCCTATGTTCACCAGCCTTCGCAGACCCCCGGTGCTGTTCGCATCGGGAAGGATCAGGCCCGCACTGCGCCATCCGTAAAGGGCGGGTGTGGGTGTGACCGCGTCCCCCGCGCAAGCCGAAACCAAACCGACCAAGGTCAGAGCGAGGGCAAAGCGCAAGACCAACCTTCTCATCGCGTCACCTGAGCGATGGAGGCCCCACTGCCCCAGTGTGGTTTGTTGGCCGGGGTCCAAAGAGGTGG
>CAIKAA010000350.1 GCA_903825275.1 uncultured Fibrobacterota bacterium
CCAGAAGGGGCCAAATTCGGGCCAATCCGGCCGACTAATTACCTTGTCCCCTGGAGACTCTCAGACCACCAGGGGACCCGGCCGCTTTGCCCCGAATTGACTGGCCGCTTTCGCCGAATTTCGCACTCAAGGTCGTGGAGACGTGCCAAGTCGGCCAAATCCCGCTCCAAAAAGGTCCTTACATAATCTCGAAGCCAATCCTCGCGGTGACTCTCTTCCAGGTGCAGAAGGGCCGGCATGCCACCCCAGCGCAACAAATAATCCTCCGCCGACCGCCGCACCGAATCCTCCACCCCCACCAATCGCATCGGCTGAGCTTCCAAGAGCGTTTCCAAATTCCCCTGGGCTCGCAGCAGAGCATCCAACAGGGGCACCGGCGGCGGGTCTCCGGCAGCCTTCACGGCAAGCTCAGAAAGCGTCATGGGCCAACACTCGTGCAAGCTCACGCGCCCAGCCAGGCTCTCGCGAACTTTCTGCAGCAGCAGGATCTGGCTCGAGCCAGTCAGGAGAGTCTCGCCAATTCCCCCTTCATCCCAGGCAAACTTGACTTTTTCCAAGACCGAGGGAAGCTTTTGGCACTCGTCCAAGATGGCCGGACCCACATCGCGGGCCCAAAGTGAGGCCGCAATAGCCTCCAGAGCCTCTCGGATTTCCGGGGCATCCAGGTTGAAATATGGCAGATGCGGCGCTTGCACCCGACTCAGCGTGCTTTTCCCCACTTGGCGCGCCCCCACGATGACTTTGACCGAAGGTCTTGCCGCACGAATGGACATCGAAAGATGACGAAGATGCTGGAGTTTCTCGCTCATTATCGTAGAATATACAGGACATTTAATGGTTTGATCGTCAAAATACCTGGATTATTTACGAAAGCATCGCAAATAATCCAGGTATTTTAACGATCAGCTTCCCCCAAAACCGTCCCTACGGAGCTTTGCGCAAAACCCGCACGAAAATCAGGCTTTTGCGGTCGTGGTTGTAGGTGGAGGCTTTTTCGGGAGGCAGATCGCCCAAGTCGCCGCGCACGAAACCCAGTTCGGCGAACCAATCGGAGGTTTGGGTGGTCAACAAAAAGACCCGGTCGAGCCCGATCTTGTGGGCGCGCTGCATCAGGTATTGGACCAATTTCCGCCCAATCCCCCACCGGCGCAGGTGCTCGGAAACCGCCACCGCAGCGACCTCGGCGGATCCATCGGGGAACTGGTGCAAGGCCGCACTGCCTTGCACAAAGCCGTCGACCTCGTAGACGGCGTAGTCGGCCACCTTGGAGGCGATCTGATCGCTGGTGCGCGGCACCAGGACCCCAGCGGCCACATAGGGCTCCTGGATGCGAAAAATGTCCTGGACATCGCTCAAGGTCGCCCGGCGGATGTTGTCGTATTCGTTGGCGAAGACCATGGTCCCTTGGCCGTTTTGGCTAAAAATCTCGCGCAACAGACTGCCGTCTTCCAAGCCGTCGACCACATGGGTGCGCCGGACTCCCTTGCGGCAGGCCTCCAGGCCGCGCGCCAAATAGTCGCGGTGGGGCTGGCCGATCCTATCCCCGTTGGTGGAGAGCAATTCTTCCACTTGCAACAAATTGAGGCTGGAAAGCATTCCCCCCTCGCGCAAATTCACCTCGGCCGGCAGATCCAAGCCCTCTCCGATTTCCGGCTTGTTGTCGCACAGGAAGAACAGCTTGTTGGCTCCCAGTTGGATGGCCAATTCCATGGCCAATTCGGTGGAACTGACGTTGTAGGGCCGACCTGCGGTATTCCACCCAATGTTGGGCACGATGGGAACAAACTCTTGGCCCATCAACTGGCGAAGGATGTCGGTCCGCAAGCTTTGGACCGAACCCGTCAATTGGAAATCCACTCCATGGAGGACCCCGAGGCTGCGCGCCTTGACCCAATTGCCAATCAGGGCGTTCACCCCGGATTCAGCCAAAAGGGTCATGATCCGGTTGCAAACATCAAAAGAGGCCAGGGTGACAAAGGGAAGAGCTTCTTCGGTGGTCACCCGGATGCCTTCGACCATGGGAGCATCCACTTCCCAAGTCTTTAACACGGAATCGATCTGGCGACGGGAACCGGGCACCACAACGACCCGGATCCCCATCCGGTGCAACGCGGCGATGTCCTTGACCAATCCCGTGAAGCCGGGGGTATCGAACAACCCGCTCTCGATCTTGATCACAAAGACTTCGCCCCGGTAACGGGCGACGTATCCCAGCGCTTCCCGGAGGACGGGAACGGCTTCCTGTTCGTGAAGTTCTATAGACATTGAGAGGGAAATTGCATTTCCTCGTCCCAGAATGGGAGACTGAAGCTGAGATGCACAGCGAATCGATGCCGATACCCGAAAACTTCCGGAAAGAATCCAGCTGTCGCATGCAGCCGCCAGGTCGCATCGTGGCCGTGGGTGACATCCACGGCAATTTCGAAGGCTGGGTCCAAGTCTTGCGAATGGCCGACCTACTGGACCGCAAAGGCGCCTGGATCGGCGGGGACACCACCCTGATCATGACGGGCGATGTTGTGGGTCGCGGGG
>CAIKAA010000351.1 GCA_903825275.1 uncultured Fibrobacterota bacterium
AAGAAAATAAAAAAATGCTTCATTAATAAAAAATGTATTTTCTATTTGATTGATATTGATTTTGGATTCGTCTGGGTCTGAATTGAATTCGTTGTCAAATAGATTAAATGCGCTTGGGTTGCAAGCTGTTGATTCTGGGAAAATGGAAATCCGAAACGATTCCGTGTACCTATTTGGAAAATTAACAAATGGCATGGATACAAAAAACGGCCAATGGGCTTGCGCCAAAGTGGCTTCAATAGTTTTGCAAAAATCAGGATCAATCAAAAATGTTGTTCTTGGTGTTAATCAAATTGAATCTTCGCTGAGGAAATGGAAACGAATTGATAATGAAGATAGCTTATTGCCTGGTGATGTAATAATTTGGACAAGGCGCTATAATGCTGGCAAAAATGGCAACTGTACAGGTAGTGGTACTTGTCATGTTGGCATTGTTACAACAAAAGGCTATTTTCATAACGACCCGCTAAAAAAGCGTCCTTCTATTGATGGAATTTCTTTGCTTGCATTTAAATTTAAATACGGACTAAGATCTAATGACTAAATTTAAAAGCAACAATAACCTCAAAATGAAACGCAGATCTTTCGTGATGACTTTTTCCGGATTGAATATATCTGGTTTTAATTTCGCATTAACGAATTTCGCAAAATTATCAACTCAAAAATCCCTCTATTCACAAATAAATGAACAGCAAATCTGTCTTCGATCGTGAGTGCCGTTCCAAGCCGAGGCATTGCAAAATGATCCAAAATTCCCTTTGGATGATGTGTTTTTTTGTCACGACATGTTTCTGTGAGTCGGTAGAAGAATCTGGATCATTTGGTGCGAATATTTATTCGGATAAACACATTCAAGTATCTGGTCTATCGGATAACAGTCACTATAGAAATTATTATACCAGAGGAAATCCCTTGTCCTCAAATTTATTCATCGAAAATGGTCATTTTCTGGCGTCATTCAATGCTGTTTTTCAAATTCCTATCTTTATGGGTACTCACTGGGTGTCGAATCCAACGCAGGACGAGCTGCCAATGTATTCCGTAATCAATCTAATAAATGGAGAGGTTGGGTTTCGGTTCTCGCAATTTGATGTCGGGATTGTTAACACGTTCAATTTCTATTTTACAAGGTCAACTTATCATGAATCCGGAGTTGTGCTTCGCCATGTACTTGGGAATTTCAATGAAATATCGTTTGCCGTGCTTGAAGAGGATCGGTGGAGCGACAAAATGCCTAAGCTGGTGGTTCAATTTGGGTATGACTTTAGCTTTAAAACTGAGCAACCCAATGCTTTGTAATAATCAATTGAAATGCGAAGCAAAAATTATCGTGCAGAGCACTCAAATTCCAGGGCCATTGCGGTCTTGTTTTGAGGTGAAATCACCCCTTCCTAAATGGCTGTTCCTGGTTATTTGTCCGCCCGCCTGTGCGATGACCTCGCCGGCGTGGGAGGTCGCATTGCTCGCAACCTATACAAAATCCCTGTCGCCGGTTTCCGCGCGAGGACCTGGCAGCAAAGTCGAATGCCGCAGATACACGTGGAATGTCTCCCGACAACCTCCGGCATTACCTCCCAGGGTTGACCCTCATTCAGATGTTTAACTCGACTCTCCGTGACGCTTAGTGCGCCTTGATGAGAGCCTCGCGCCCGATCCTGCCAATGTGCGTTGCCCCTTCTGGTGTTGCGCCGTCCCGCAGCCGTCCCTCCGGGACGCTAAGGGGCGTTGAGTTCGCCTTGACCCAACCTTCGCGCCCGATCCTGCCAATGTGCGTTGCCGCTTCCTGCGTTGCGCCGTTCCCGCAGCCGTCCCTCTGGGACGCTAAGGAGCGTTGAGTTTGCCTTGACCCAACCTTCGCGCCCGATCCTGCCGACGTGCATTGCCCCTTCTGGTGTTGCGCCGTCCCGCAGCCGTCCCTCTGGGACGCTAAGGGGCGTTGCGTTCGCCTTGACCCGACCTTCGCGCCCGATCCTGCCAATGTGCGTTGCCCCTTCTGATGTTGCGCCGTCCCGCAGCCGTCCCTCCGGGACGCTAAGGGAGCATTGCGTTCACAATGAAGCCGCCGTAACGACAGTTTCTGACGAAGGTTATGAGCGATGCAGACGCCGCGACCATGCCCCGAAGGCGTCCGCTACGGGACGTCGAGGGGCAGGGGAGCAAGTATGCGCGCTCAGAACCGAGTCAGATTAGAGGCCGACGTTTTCGATGTGAGGTATCGCTCGGTTCAGCAGGTGGTAGGCGAGGCCTTTGTCGGGGCCTTGGAAATGGACCAGAAGCCAATCCTTGAGGAAGTAGATCTCATTCATCGACATGACGATGCGGCTGTCGCGAACTTCACACCGCAGGTCTCGGATTTGGTCTAGAAGGCGTCCATGTTCTTCGGCATGGGGAACGGTCCCTTGGTAGGACGAATCCGCCATGAATTTTTCTTCGGTCCCAAAGTGGAACCGGGTGAACTCGAACAATTCCGTCAGAGCCTCGACGATCGACTCTTGGCCGCGTCCCAATCGCATCATGTCGTAAATGCCATTGACCAAATCGAACAACCGACGATGTTGGTCGTCGATCTCTTCAACTTGGGTGAGGTACTCGTCCTTCCAGCGCAAGAGCGACATCGAAACCTCCGGTCGAGCCATCGGTTCAGAACTGGCTCAGCGAAACACAATATAGGACCACAAAGTCCGGTGTGCTGGGGATTCTCTTGTGGGAGGGAAGATTGGAAGACGAAGCGCCAATCGAGGGGAGATCAAGCCCATGAAAAGACTTTATCTCGCGACTAGATCACCTTGGCTCGAAATTCGTTAAAACTTTGGTTCCCCTGGTCCCGGGCCGAAATGATGGGGTCTTTCACCGGCCAGGCCACCTGGATCTCGGGATCATCCCAGGCAATGCCGGATTCCGTTTTTGGGTCGTAGACACTGGAGCATTTGTACATGACTTCGGCGATTTCCGAAAGGACGCAAAAGCCGTGGGCAAACCCGATCGGGATGAACAGCTGGTTGTGGAGCTCGGCGTTGAGTTCCTCGGCCCACCACTTCCCGAAGCTTGGAGAAGAGGGCCGTATGTCGACCACCACATCCCAAATCTTGCCGCGGGTGCAGCGAATCAGCTTGGCTTGACCAGGGGAGGTTTGAAAGTGCAAGCCGCGCACCACACCGAAACTGGAAACGCTGTGGTTGTCTTGGACGAAATCGACGTCGATTCCGCTGGCCTTGTACCGAGGGGCGTGGTAAGGCTCCAGGAAGAAGCCGCGGTCGTCTCGGAACACCTTGGGTTCCACGACGATCAATCCTTCCAATCCACCAGGGCGAGTCATCATGGGGTCGGTTCTCCGGATCCTCGGGCGAAGCGCCCGATATCCCAGGTCAATGTGAGGCTGTGAACGGGGGAAAGCAGGGTCCACCACTGGAAGGCGTAGGTCAGTCCGATCTCTTCCCCGTGGACCGATCCCCCCAAGGACCAGCGCATGTCGTGGAGTTCCGGAGTGTCTTCCAGGTCGCGACGCAACACCCATTTTCGCAGACCATCGACAATTTCTGGCAAATCGGTGCGCCAGCCACCGCGAAGTTCCACCCAGTGGGAGACCTTGTATTCGGTGCCCAGTCGAACCATGACTTCGTTGTCCATCGGTTTTTGGACATCTAGGTAAAGGGAAGTGCCGCGCGGCTCGGAAGGAGAGTAACGGGTGGTGAAGCCGAAGGTGAGAGGCAGGGGACCAAAATCCTTTTCGGTCTGGGTGTGCCCCGAAAGTTTGGTTCCCAGGTTGGCCATGTACATCGAGTAGGCGAGACTCCGGCTGCCGGGCTGGAAGGTGGCTCCCAGATCAATCGCCAGGCCCCAAGCTTGGGAATTGTCGATGTCCAAATTCTCTTCGATCACCTTGGCGCCCACTCCCCAAGTCAAGCGTTCGCCCATCGGTTCGGCGAAGGCGAGATCCAACATCGCTTCGGTGGGCTGGTGGGTCTTGCCTTCGGGGTCATTGTTGGACAAGATTCCATCAATCGAACCGGAATTCATGAAATCCAATCGTCCTGCCAAAACGCCCGAGGCCGCATTGGTGGCGTAGGTAGCCGATCCCGTCGAGATGCCCGACATTTGGTACCGGGTGCCGATTTCGGCTCGGTTGGTGGTCATGCGAGCAAAACTCGCAGGTTGCAGGCCAAGTTCGCCCAGATCTTCGCCGGAAGCGGGAATCCCCACCATGCCGGCCATTCGGGAGCCTTGGAAATTGCGAAGGAAGACGAACTCCGAAGAACCCGCTCCACTGGACTGGGCGAAGCTCGACATCGCCAGGGCGAGGACGGACACGGTTACACGCATATCCCTCAATGTATTCAACGGAAGTCCTCCCGACGGTGGGGATAAAGGGGAATTGGAAGTTCAGACGACCCGATCGCGGGAGACGTCGAGGTCTTTGAGGATGCCATCGTGCAGGGAGTAGATCCAGCCATGGATGGCCAGAGGCTGCCCGCGCTCCCAGGCGTGGTGGACGATTCCGGTGTGGGAGAGGGTCTCGACCTGCTCGGCCACGTTCAGTTCGCAGATGCGGTCTTCCAGGTTTTTTCCGGTCAGCCCAACCAATTGCGAGGCGTGCTTGCGTCGGATCTCGCGGATCGGCTCCAGCCAAAAATCCGCGATTCCAGGGAGGCGCCCGGAAAGAGCTGCTTGGATGCCGCCGCACCCGTAGTGTCCCACCACCAGCACTTCCTTCACCTGGAGCACATCCACAGCGTATTCCAGCACCGACATGAGATTGACATCGGTGGGATGGGCGATGTTGGACACATTGCGATGGACGAAGATTTGTCCCGGAACCAAGCCGGTGATCTGGTTGGCAGGAACCCGGCTATCGGAACAGCCGATCCACAAAAAGTTCGGGTTTTGCTGGGAGGCAAGGCGACGGAAAAATTCCGGGTCCCGGGAGCGGGTGTTGTCCGACCACTGTCGATTTTGGACCAGCAAGTCTTTGGCGGTTGGCTCGCTCATTGGAAGAATGCCTCCCAGAGTGTGGGGTCTTTGAACCCGATCAGGTAGCGTCCCTTCCAACTCACGAAGGGCCGTTTGACCAAGTTGCCGCGCGAAGCCAGAAGGTCCAGGGCCTGGGCTTCGGTCAAGTCGGCCAATTTGTCCTTGAGGCCAAGCTCTTTGTAATCGCCCCCCGAAGTGTTGAACAAGGCTTTGAGCGCTCCGTACTGCGCCAAGGCTTCGGCGAGTTCGCGCTTGGAGGGCGGGGTCTCTCGGATGGGCTTGATTTCCACCTCGAGCTGGTTGGAGGCAAGCCACTTCAAGGCGCTTTGGCAAGTTCCGCAACCAGAATAGGCGTAGACGATCGGTTTCATGTCGTCACAATCTACCAGGTTTGCTCATTTCCAGACATACTGGATCATCCAGCGCAGACGACCTTGGCCAGTGGTGGCTCCCTTGACGCTGTTCCAGTCGCCATTGTCCACCGATCCAACCCGGTAATCCATGCCGCCAGCACCCCGCAGAACGTCGTACATGACTTCCAAGCCAATGCCCGACCAGGGAGTGATCGACCATTCCAATCCTCCCCGAACGCTCACGGTGCCATCCAGGTTCATGAGTTCGCGGATGTCAGTTTTTGTCAGAGGGAGGTCTTCTTGTTTGTAGGTGGAGGTCCAATCGTTTCCGAATTGATCCACCACGCGCTCGCTTCCCAATTCCACGAAATTCATCCGCAGCCCCACTTGGGCGCCTCCGGTGAAAAACAAGCGGCGAATGGGAACGCGGAAGGTCCAGCCAGGCTCCAGACCAAATCCCCAAAGCAGGGAGGTCGGCATCTGGGAGCGCAAGTGGTAGACGATCGAGTCGTGAGGGGCGGAAAAATTCCCCATGTTTTGGTTGATGGAACCAGCCACCGACCCGAAGTAGATCGGCAGGTCGAACACGAAGAATTGGTTGGCCAAATTGCCCAGGTTCGAGCGTCCGCTAAAACGGAATTCCAAGAGCGGGGAGGTGTGGCGGAGGCTGACGTAATTGTCCCCGCGGCTAGAGGTCGTGTCGCTTTGGTTGTCCAATTCCGACCCCACCCAAGCTACAGAAAAAATCCCCCAGGTGTTGCCGGGGATTTCCTCCAAAACCAGGCCCGAATAGGGTTTGATGCCCCCAATATGGCGCAATCGCCAGGCACTGTCCTGGGGGAAACGACCGTCGCAATAGCCGTATCCCGCTTGGACTTGTTGGTCCGATCCCCCCGTGACGGCCCGGGTTTCCAGGTAGCGAAAGCGGTGGTTCATGGTCAGGTCGGCGTGGGTGTTTTGGGTGAATCGCGACGCCGGACGCAGCCACCAGCCTTCGTTCCCCGACAAAATTTGGGTGGTGAACCGGAAGGGTTTGAGTTCCAAAATATTGTCGGCAAACCGGCTGCCTTCATCGGCCACCGCCGAGCCCGCGGCACCGCCAGAACGAGCCGATTCCGAACCGCTCTGCTGGAAGGCGCCTTCGGGGGTGAAGGTTTTGGTAAGGGGGTCGAATCCCCAGATGGCGGCTTGGAAATGGGCGCGAAATTCCAGGCCCTGCTTGCGGCCGGCGGGTTCCACGTCCAGGGAACCGACGCGCAGCGCCAAAATGTGGGCCGATCCGCGCAACAGGCCCAATTCATCCTCTGTCACGTCTTGGGTGCGCATCTTGGTGGCGACGGCCGAGTTCTGTGCTTGGTCGGATTGCAAATGCATCGACCGTTCCAAGGCTTTTGCCGCCAACAGCCCGCGCAAGGTGTCTCCCAAGGCCTGGCCCAGGGTTTGGGAGAAACCTTGGTTGGCTTGGCTCAGGTAGGCGACGCGCATGTTTTGGAGCAATCCCGCGGGAAGATCGTTGTGATCGAAGCGCTGCATGGACATCAAGCCCGACCAGTCTCCCGAGAGACGCGCGATCAAGGCGGAGCGCGCTTCGTCGCAAAACGATTTCTGTTGGCCGGCTTCGGCACGGGCTTGGGCCCGCAAATGCACCATGATTTCGGCTCCGAGCCGGATCCAAACGCGCTTCTCGAAGACTTCGTAGGGGGGGCATTCTTCGACCGAAGCGGGAATGACGGAGAGCGAGGGCCGAACCCAGGTGCCAGCATCCAGCGAACGTTCTGCCGGTGCGGCGGGTTGGATCAAAAGCAGAACAACGGAGAGAATGTGCATAGGACCTACAATCTGGAAATTCCAAAGGTGGTGGAGGGAGGAATCTCGTTCCCTTCTTGCGGGCAAGGCAGGTTAGGGGAGGTTCGAGGTCATTTCCGCAGATCCACCACTTCGACCCCGGCGGGGGCGGTGTAGCTGAAATCTTTGGGCTTGGGTTTCCAACTGGTGATTTTCAAGAGGGTCCAGCTGGTCTTGCTGCCTTGAAGGTCGACGACCTCGATGCGCACCGGCTTCAGGCTGGCTGGGTCAATCCACATCGAGGCTTGGGCAAATTTGGAAAGGGGAGGATGGGAATGGTCCAACGACAACTTCTGCAAAACCT
>CAIKAA010000352.1 GCA_903825275.1 uncultured Fibrobacterota bacterium
GGTCGTGGTCGCTGCCCAGGAAGCCCGTGTCATCAACGAACAGGCTAGACTCGGATTTTTGGACCTCAAGGGAGTGAAACCCACCACGGTGGCCATGGACCGCCTTCGCGAAGGCAAGGTCAAAGTCTCCGTCGAGGAATAATCCGTTGACCCCCGGATTGTCGGGACCCAAAGTCCCCATGGGCATCTGGGGGGCTTCCAAACCCCGGATTTGCTCGGAAACCCAAAGGGTCTCCGAGCTTTTGTTGGTTTGGACTTTTGCTGCCAAGCATCCTGCCACCTCGGGCGCAGCCGCCCCGTGAGCGTCCTTCCCGAAGCCGTGGCCCGCTGGGCGAGACTCCAACGCGAATTGGGGATCGACGAGGTTGTTTTGGACCAGGTCTGGAAACCCCTCGGTTCCTCCCCACCTTTGGCCAAACCCAACCGCCCCCCCACCGGAAGCGAACCCATCGCCCCCCGCGACATGGGGGCCCAGGCCTCACGAAATCCCGGGCCCACTCCTGCTGCGCCAACCCGCGCCCCGCAGGCCCAACCGGCGGCTCCTGCACCCCGACGGGAAGCTCCCCCGGCACGTGGGCCGGCACCGGTTGCCAAACCCGTGGGACCACCAGCCCAAGCGTCTTTGCGTCCGGCCGCCACCCGCGCGTCGTTCCCCACCTTCGCAAGCCTTGCCGATCTGGAAGCCCACGCCGCTTCCTGCGAGCGATGCGTCTTGGCCAAGCGCCGCAAGAGCGTGGTGGCCTCGGGCGGTCCCGAAAAGGCCGATTGGGCGATCTTGACCCTTTACGCCTGGGCGGAAGATTCCGAAAATCGACAGATTTTGTCAGGAATTTACGCAGCTCCCCTGTTGGAGCTTGCAAAGTCTCTGGGATTGGGCGCGCCGGCCGCCACGGCGATCTTTGCCTGCACCCCCGACGACCCTTCCGACACCACGATCCAAGGCTTTACCGAAGCCGTTCGCTGCCGGGGCCATTGGTTGCAACGATTAAAAATGTCGGGCTGCAAAGCCATCTTGGTGCTGGACCACAAAGCCACCACCCTGGCTCGCGGACCATCGGGTGCGGTGGAATGGCCCGCCTTTCGCGGCCAGCGCTGGGAGATCGATGGAATCCCGGCCATCAGCACCCACCACCCCTCGCGCATGGCCCGCCAGAGCGCGTTACGGCCCGAAGTGGAATCCGACCTGCGTCAAATTTTGTCTTTGGTGAACGGAGCCGGTTGATGGACCCACGGATGGGACTGCCGCGTTCCGAAGATGCCGAACGCTCGGTTTTGGGGGGAATCCTGCACGACTGGCGCGAGATGGACAACATCTTGAGCGAGGTCGAACCCAACGATTTCTACGCCGAACGCCACCGCGCCATTTTCGAGGCCATGCGCCAGCTCACCAAGGAGCAAACGCAGATCGATTTGGTGACCCTCACCGAGCGGTTGCGGCGCGACAAGAAACTCGAACCCGTGGGCGGCGACGCCTACTTGATGGATTTGGCCGACTCGGTGATCTCGGCGGCGGGAATTACTGCCCACGCCAAAATCGTGCGCGAAAAAAGCCTGTTGCGCTCGCTGATCGAAAGCACCCGCAAGATCAACGAATTGGCGTATGAAGACGGCGAAGACGTGGCCTTGGTGCTGGACCGCGCCGCGACCGAAATCTTGTCGGTAGCCAACCGCCGCGCCGCCCACAAGCTGTTGCCGATCAAGGATTTGATCCAGACGACCCTGCAGAACATCGCCAGTTACGGCGAAGGAATGCTGGGCACGCCCACTGGCTACCGCGACCTCGACGAGACGTTGCGCGGCATGCGCCGCCAAGCCATGATCGTGTTGGCCGCCCGACCCGGTGTGGGCAAGACGGCCTTTGCCCTCAACATCTGCCTAAACGCCGCCACAGGAGTGGGCGACCCCCAAGGCAAACCCCATCCAGTGGCCATTTTCAGCTTGGAAATGGGTTATATGGAACTGGTCGAACGCCTGATTTGTTCGGCGGCAGAAATTGACAGCCGCGAGCTTCACAAGGGCAACTACATGCCCCAAAAACTGCAGCGCGACATCGAGCCGATCTACCAAGCACCCATCTTTATCGACGACACCAGCGGGTTGAATATTTTGGAACTGCGTGCCCGCTGCAAACGCTTGTCGAGCCAGCTCAAGCAACAAGGCCAAACCCTCGATCTGGTCATCATCGATTACCTCCAACTGATGGAAGCCCCCACCGGCAAGGGCGGAGGTGGCGACAACCGCCAGGCCGAAGTCGCCCAGATTTCGCGCGGACTCAAATCGTTGGCCAAGGAACTCGATTGCCCGGTGCTGGCCCTTTCCCAGCTCTCGCGAGAACCCGCCAAGGGCGACGCCCGCCCGCGCCTGCACCACCTGCGGGAATCAGGGGCCATCGAGCAAGACGCCGA
>CAIKAA010000353.1 GCA_903825275.1 uncultured Fibrobacterota bacterium
ATGCTGTCCTTGAGGCCCATCATAAAGCTGCGGTTGCGGGCCGGGATCTTGCGCATCTGCGCTGTGTACTTGGGGAAGTCGCCCAGCGCAATGGCGTGGGGACTGGTCACTCCCGAGGGTCCGGGGGTCACCTGGACTCCCGAGCCAATCGTGTCGAGGAATTCGCGCAGGCCGCTCTTCTGCCAAGCCCATAGGGGCTGCTTGTCCATCACCGCGCCCTTCCAACTGTAGTAGATCGTGTCTACCGCAAACGAATCGGCCATGGCCCGGGCAGCTGACGTCGAAGGAAAAGAGATTGCCCGGTCTAGTTCAGACCACTTCCGTCCTGAAGCGGTCATGCCGTCGTATTGCAACACCAACCGCCCACCCTGCAGCACAAGGTGGCGGTCCAAAACCTTGGGCTTGGACAATCGCGGCAATACACCAACATCCACCTGCCCCGTCAACGACCACTTCCCCAAGTCGTCGGAGGTGGTGGAAAGCCCCGCGCGGGCCAACCGGATGCCCGCTCCGGGCAAAGGGGGGCCCATGATGTTGCCCACGTAGCCCGAAACCGAAACGGACGCCACCTCCCCGAACCCCGAGGGGACCAAAAGAGCCAGGAGCATTGCGATGGGGCGAAGTTTCATCGGAAGGATGCCTTTAGGGGGGGGGGCCGGGTGCGCTCGCTTTTGTGGAGAAAATTCGACAGAAGCATAGCGGTTGGAAGGTATGGGGAGGAATATAGATCGCACCGCGTCGACGTTCCGAAGGGCATGAGAGGTGCTGTTCCGAACGGAGGCGCCCGATCAAAGGTCTTGGGGTTGAATCCCCGTGATTTTGGTGATAAAGACCCAATCACAGCCCTTGGCCATAATCCGCTGGGCGTCTTCCAAAGCTTTGCGGCGAAGTCCTTGCTCAAGACCCTGCTCACGACCTTGTTCAATGCCCCGTTCCAAGGACTCGGATTGGCAAGCCGAGTCCAGTCTTTGGGGGGCTTCCCCTCACTCTGCCGGCAGCTCGGCAATGGGGATCTTCATCACATTAGATGTTCCTAACGCGTAAAGCGTATCCCCCACCGTGACCAGCGAATAGGTCGCCTGACCGGCTGGACAATAATTGTCGCCATTCTTTTGGTAGCACCATGACTCGGGGCTTACGTATTGCCAGTGGCGGGTGCGACGGCTGTAGAGCATGGGGATGGCGCTGTACCAGCCCGCCGTCAACAGATGGTCGCCTGCCAAACCAAGGGTGTACAATTGGACGGGAATTTCTTGAAGACTCGAATCGCCAGGGATCTTTCTGTTTTGGTAGCTGACCGAGGAACCATCTTCGTTGAAGCGGTACAAGGCCATCACTTCGTACCCCACAAAGAGCGAATCGTGCCAGATTTGGAAACACCGTGGTTGTTTGTCATGAACCGTTTGGCCGATGGAAATCGGCCTTGGCACTTCCTGCCAGGCTGTGTCGCCATCTTTGCGACACCAAAGACCGCTTTCTTTGGACGATGCGTAGAACGCCCCCTTCCATTCGAGTCCGTCTTGCCAGGCGTCCCAGTTTGTTGAGTCGTACTTTCCAAAATGGCCAGGCCATTCCGTGAAGTGGGATCCATCCCAAACAAGAGTTGTCCAATCTCTATTGGTTTTTGAATTTTTCACGGATGTTAGAATCCGAGATCCATAGCGCGCAATCCCGATAATCACCCAAGGGGATCCATAGCCTGTTTGGAAGGCCTCTAAACGTCCCGAGCTTGGATTGTACCGGAAAAGGGTCCCTGTCCGATCCGATCCCATGTACAATCCGCTGCTGTCGCCGTACATCCAAGTCATCCGCAAACTGTCGGGCAAAGGGATCTGTTTCCAATCCTTACTTCCCTGGCGACATTGGAACAGTTGGTCACGCCCATTTCGAACTAAGAGATCCGATCCAATGGCGACCATCTGCCAAAGCACCGAGCTGTCTTGCTCATTTGCCGACAGACCCGCCAACCGCCAGCCATGGTTTGGCGGCCCATCCACGGGGCCTGCGACTTGACGGATATTGTCGCTACATGCCAGCATGCCCGCTCCGACAAGGAGCACGACCAATCCGAACTTTCCCCCAATCAAGGCGTCTGCCCCCAAATCAAGTTGGCGTTGCCATCTTGCACCACGATATGGGCGTTGGGGTTGTGGATGGCGTTCAAATATTGTCCACTCCAATCCAGGGCACGGCTCCAGGCAGACCAATCCGACCAATGCAAGCCAAAAATCAACCCCGTGGCATCGGGATAGGACGCCCCTGGTGCGAGGGCCAGATCGCGGCAATCGAGCTGGACAGATTGGTTTGGGCCCGAGATCAGGCTGGCCTTACACTTGGGCAAGTACCAATCCGATTCCAAAACCGCCGTCTTGGTCGCGTTTGCCTGGAAGAAGTAACGCACGACCAAATGCTGGATGGTTTGGGTGCCGGTATTTTGGATCACCAAGCGCGGTTTGGGATGGTTGGCTTCTTGGGCGCCTTCGTCCCAAGCCACCACCTTGACGCTTCCCGGCGGCAAGATGGGCTCCTGAGGGGGAGGCTGGATGGTATCCGGCGAGACATTCGGCAATGCACCCCAAACGAAATGGCCCATTTTGTCGAGCAAAAGAATCCGTTGGTTCGCCGCCAAACGACCTGGCTTGTAGGAAAGTGAAAGGTCGGTTTCTGGCAGAGTGCCCCAGGTGGACAGATGGATGGAAAAGTCCCCCAGATCTTGTTTGGCACCGGGCAATAGCATTCCCGCGTCGTCGCTCCAATCTGCGGCCCACACATTGCCAGAATAAGGGCTGACCGATACTTGGCCCTTGGGCACATAGTAGGAGGACACGACCGGAGTGGTCCCGGCTGGGACGCGGAAGAAGTAGCGCAAATGAGGTCCCTCTCTACCTATTTGAAAGGAGGCAGCCCCACCGAGGGACGCGCCCCTTTCGAACAGATATTGTCAAGCGAGTTGAGCGGGCGGAAAACGATTAGGGCTTGAAGCCGATATCAATTGCTCCGTAGGCTTGTTCGTAAGCAGCAACGGCCCTGGATAGAATGAACGCCAGGCGTTTTGCAGACAAGGGCGAGAGGACCATCTTGTGGCTCAGATCGACGATGACCTCTTGTTCTTCAGGCTTCCAGTTACGGCTTTGGCCAAACAAGAGGCTGATCTCTTCGCGGCCGCCCACGACATTCACGACATTGGCGTAATGGCTACGCAACGCCTCGTCGTTCCAAACAATTTTCTTTTCGGATTCAGAATCTGTCTGGGGAGTGGAATCGGGGGTGTTCATAGGATTCTCCTAGGTTTTGAGTTGGTTCGCTTGGAAAGCGATATGGGCAAGGATTTTGGGTTATTTGACCAGCAACCGACCGGTGACCCCGGGTTCGATGCTGCGATCGGAATTGTCGAAGACCACCTTGACCACCCGCAACATGCTGGCCTTGTCGACCACCGGCGAGATGAAGGAGATCTTGCCGTTTCGGATTCGGGGCGTGGCCGATCCATCGAGTTGGAGAGAGACGGCTTGCCCCTGGCGGAAGGACTGGGCGAGATTGGCCAGCACATAGGAGGTGAATCGACAGCGGTGGACGTCTACGACCTCGACCAAAGGCTCGAGAGCCTGGACGCTTTCAGCGACGCGTTTGTGGTGCTTGACCACGATGCCGTCGAAGGGAGCGCGCAAGATGCGTTTTTCGAGCTGGACCTTGGCCATCTGGTTTTCGAGCTTGTCCTTCTCGTTCAAGGCCTGGGCTTTTTGAAGCTCGGCATCGGCGGTCTTGAAGTTCAGTTCTTTTTCCCAGACCTGTTCTTCGCTGACAGAATTTGACTTCTCGAACAATTGCTTGGTTGCATTGTAGTCGCGCTCGAAAGTTTGGCGCTTTTGGCTGGCGGAAAGGATGTCGGCCTTGTTTTCTGCGACCACCTTGGTGATCGCCACATTGAGCTCTTCTTCGTCCTTTTCAAGCACGAGAATGGTGTCCCCTTTGTGGACCCTATCTCCTTCTCCAGCCTTGATTTCCTTGATCTTTCCGGTCACGGTTGACCCCACCACCGCCTGTTGGATGGGCTCGGTGACACCTTCGTAGGGAGATGGCGCCGAGGATAACACAATGGCCGCGATGATCAGCAACATGATCAACGCACCGGGAAGGAGGAACCGACCAAGAAGCCGGAAGTCGTGGTGCCATTAAATGTGCCACCATGGCGTCCGATGGGCAGAGCGTCCCGGATACCCAAGCCGGGAATTTTCACGAATTGGACGTAGTAGAAGGAACCCGAGGCCAACGGGGCGCGAGGCGTCAGCACAATCGTCTTCCCGCCATTTTGGAAGGAAATGTCGCAGGGAACCACCGACCCGGTGGAAAGCTGGAGGTTGACATAAGTCGAATCCCCCCGAAGTGCCATCCACGCTGTGTCCAAGGGACGGTTGAACGTTACGGTCACCGCACTAGTGGTGGGAAAACTGTCTACCACAGGTTCTGTCGACAAAATCTCGTATTGGCTGGAGTGGCTCTTGAGAAGGTTCGATGCAACGGCGCACAAACCATCTTCGGAATACAGGCGAAGGGTATCGTAGGCTGGTTGGAGCGCGTAGAGTCGCTCGCCAGATTTTGACGTGAGGTCAAACGTGACGTTGGCCACGGACTTGGCGGTGTCTCCAGAGGCATTTGTGGTGGTGGAGATCCCAAAATTGGCGGTTGGCAACGGGGTCGTGTTGAAGATGGTGGCCACATCGGCGGTCGCATTCCAGGTCACCTTGGTTTGGACCGCGTTGCCCCGGGCATCGTTCATGTGGATGACGAAGGCCTTGGAGGTGTCGACGCTTTGGGAAAACCGCACCACCAAACTATCGCCCAGGGAACGAAACCGACGATATTCCGAGCCATCTCGGTTGTTGACCGACACGATGGATGTCGCGTAGACCGTTCTCCAGCGAACCTGCAGAGCCTTGCGGTAGACCACGCCGTTGGGGGCCTGGAGGTCGAAGCCGAGTCCATAAGTGGTGTTGGGAGTCATGGTCATGGATGGTTTGAAAACCAAGGTGTCGCCACGCAGGCGGACATCCGCCGCTTGGATTCCAGGAGGAAGGATGGAATTGTCGGCGGCCGAGAAACCCAACAGCCTGGCGATGGGCCGATTGGAAACCACCAGGATGGAATCCATGCTCCCCATGTCGTCGCGGGGAATCCCCAGGGCATTGACGGTATTTGTCCACTTGATCGAATAAGCCGTCGCGGCGATGTCGATGGAAAATTCCAGGGCCGCCGAGTGGGATCCGCTGGCGGAGGTGGCCACGACGCTGAAGCCCATCTTTCCGGTGGTATCCAGCTTCATTCGCTGGTCAGGGACCACGAACAACGTTTCGGCGCGGACCCAGACTTGGGCATTGGCGGACAGGCCGCGACCATAAATGGTTCGCGCGATGCTTGCTTTATTCCATTGCAGCTGGCCGAGATCGGTCGACAATTTTTCGCTAAAGCGCACCCAAAGGGTGTCGAGCAGGTTGGCTTCCGAGTGGTACGAAGAGCTTGTGCTCCAGGTGTTCGACTCGATGGCCGTCAGCGCCTTCACGGTCTTGAAACGACGATTTCCATCCAGAAGGACATGGAACTTCTTCCCCGTCGAATTCAGTCCGGAAATTTCGGTGGTGAGGGAGGTATCCGAGGGAAGCCGATCGGCATGAGTCAGGAAGACGGTGTCACCGCGAACGATCGCCACCACCGGGATTGATGTGGTGCCGGTGCGCAATTGGACATCGAGTCGAGTTGGGTCGAAAGGAAATGCGATTCGAAACCAAGGCACCGTGCCCAATCCAATCCCGGAAAGTCCGAGACCCGAACCATCCAGTACGTTGGAGGCGGCGATGGGCTCGACATAATCCGAAGCCGTGTCCGAGTTGATGACCTGGCGTCCGATGTCCATCAGGCGTCGGGAGATCAGGCGAGGGACATTGACCAGATCGGCGCTGTACCAACGGCCGTCTTGTTGAAAACGCGGGATGTAGACCTGCAATCCGGAATCGGCGGGAAGTCCCGTCAATTTAAAGGCTCCCGTTGAATCGGTCCGGCTGAAAAACGTCAAGGGCTTGAGGTTAAGGAAGGTGGTGTCGCGATAGATCAACTCGACCACGACAGATTTTGCCGGGACATAGGCACCCGAACCATCCACCTGGACGATTGCCGTTCCACCCACAGAACCAGTCAACGGAAAAAGCCGCATCACTCGCGAGGTGCCTGCCAAAGCGCCAGGCATGGAACTCGATTCGTTGTAGGAGGAGGCGGTGACGACCCTTTCCCCGAAAAGAACCAAGCTGTCGAGGGCGTCGCGCTTTTGGCAGGAAAAATGGAAGGTGCGCTGTCCGTAGGGAAGCGATCCAATGAAAAATTCCCCGCGCGAGTTAGTCCCCACCGATTGGCGAACCCCTGTGGCATCGAGATAATCCACGACGGCCCCCGAGAGGGCACTGTCGGAAGATCCATCCAGGATGACCCCCGAAAAGCTCCACGTGGGAACATCGCTGAGTGAATTGTCCGATCCACTGCACGCAATTAGCCACACAGCTGCCAACACGCCAAGAACCATTTTCATGACCGTTGCGAGTTCGACGCTCCTTCGGGAAAATCGCGTCGTTGTCGAATAGAACACGGGACACCTTGCTGTAGGGATTTGTCCCGAAACGAGAGGGCAACGGGACATCGGAAATATTTTTGAGCGAAAGTCAAGATAATAATTTTTCTCCGATTACTAACCTTTATGCCAAACTGTAACCCGAGAACACCCCAACATTACCCGAGGAACCACTTGATCGAGAATGGGAATTCACCGACTACGCCGAGCGTTGATGCGTTGCGGAAATTGCAGGAAATCCGCACGTTTCGGGGGGAGCCCAGTCGTTTCTGGTCGTTGTATCTGGAAACCCTGCTCGAAATCGTCCAGGCACCCGCCGGAGTGGTCTGTCTACTCGATCCTCAAAATGAATGGCTGACTCTGGCCCACGCCCCCCAAGGCCCCAACAGCCAAAGCTATTTGCGGCTGTTCTTGGAAGAAATCGAACAGGCGCGTTTGTCGTGCAAGGCGCAGAATTTCGCCATTTTTCCCAAAGGACAGAATCTGATCATCGGATGCCCCTTGGTGATCGACTCCCAAGGGACAATGTGCCTCTTTTTAGCGTGTCTGGAACGAAACCGCGAGCCACAGGCGTATCCGCTGGTGCAATCGCTTTTGACATCCAACGACCTTTACGCCCATTACCGCATCCATCGCAGCGTGGGAGATTCGCTGCTGCAAAAACAACAGCTGGCCCAGATCCTCGATCTTTCGGTTCTGATCAACACCGACGACCGATTCTTGGCTTGCGCCATGACTCTCGTGAACGAGTTGTCCACCCGACACAAGTGCCAACGAGTCAGCATTGGCTGGATGGAACACGGCTACGCCAAGATCAAGGCCATCAGCCACACCAGCCATTTTGAAAAAAAAATGGACGTCGTCCGGACACTGGAAGACGCCATGGAAGAATCCTTCGAGCAGGATGGAGATTTGGTTTGGCCTACAGTCTCGACGACCCGTACCGTGGTCCGTGCCCAAGAGACCTACGCCAAGTCCCAGGATTCTGGACATTTGGCGACCCTGCTCTTGCGATTGGGCGAAGAAGCGGTCGCGGTGGTTTGCCTTGAGCGCAAAAATGCGGGATTCGACGAGCAAGAACTTCAAATGCTTCGCATTTCCCTAGACCAGGTGGCTCGTCGATTGCACGACCTTCACGATCGCGACCGGTGGTTCGGTGCCCGCTGGGCAGACAAGATCAGACGGAAATTGTCGAAGTGGTTGGGCTTCGAGCACACCTGGATCAAAGCCGGCATTTTGGCCGCAATGGCATTGGCCGCTTTTGTCGCCTTGGTTCCCATCCCCTACCGGGTGGATGCCCCGGCACTGTTGCGCACCGATCGGATCGTTTACGTGACGGCACCATTCGAGGGCTACATCGACAGCGTGAGCGTGAAACCCGGCGATCTGATTTCCAAAGGACAGGAATTGTTTCGTCTGGACAGGAAGGATCTGCTGTTGCAGGAAGCCGACCTGGTGGCGGAAAGCCAAAATTATTTGCGCGAAATCCAAAAGGCCCAAGCCGCCGAAGACCTGGCCTCGATCCGGATCAATACGGCCAAGCTCGAACAGACCACCGCAAAGCTCAGCACCACTCGCTGGCGATTGGAACAATCCGTATTGCGAAGCGAGTTTGGCAAGGCGGTTGTCGTGGAAGGAAATCTGGAGCAGAAACGGGGGGCACCGGTTCGCCAGGGCGAAGAGTTGCTCAAGATCGCCCGCATCGAGAACATCTACGCCGAAATCGACGTCGAGGAATCTGAATTGCGCAATATTCTCCAGTCGAAAAGCGGAGAAATCGCCCTCAAGTCCCGGCCCAGCGAAACCTTCAAGGTGAAGATCGAACGCATCAATCCCGCAGCGGTGGTGAAGGACAAAGACAATGTTTTCCTTGTCCGCGCCACTCTCGACAAAGTGCCCGACTGGTTCCGCCCCGGAATGGCGGGTGTGGCAAAGCTCGACGCGGGTACACAAACCCTTTGGTGGATCATCAGCCATCGCACCATCGATTTCCTGCGACTAAAACTGTGGTGGTAGGCGGTATCGGACCATGAGCCAGTCAACCACAGACCGCAGCACCAAGATTTTCCACGAGTCCTGGTACCGCATCGCTGGCCAACGCGTGAGCCTGCGTGCCACGGTGCGCATCCATCGCCAGTTCTATCGCGGCGAAAAGTGGTATGTCCTTTTCGACCCCTTCACCAACCAATACTACCGGTTGCAACAAGCCGGGTATGATTTCATTGTCCGGTTGGGGCAAGATCGGACCATTGAGGAAGTCTGGCTGGAAATGCTCTCGCTGGATTCCGACAACGCGCCTGGACAAGGAGACGTCATCGAAATGTTGGCCCAGCTCTACCAGGCCAACATGCTCCACTACGATTTGGCCCAGGACAGCACTCGCTTGTTCGAGCGCCACCGCACGCGAGCGCGCAAGCAAATCCAATCGACCTTCGCCAATATTTTGTTCCTACGCATTCCCTTGTTCGACCCCGATGCCTGGCTCAAACGATGCATGCCCTTGATCCATTTTTTATTCGGCAAAATTGGCATTGCGATCTGGCTAGGAGTGGTGGGAAGCGGGATCAAGCTCGCGGTGGACAATTGGGATCATATCCGCGACCAAGCCGAAGGCGTGCTCGCGCCATCGAATCTGTTTTTGCTTTATCTGGTGGGTTTTGCGATCAAGCTCATCCACGAAACCGGACACGCTTTTTCGGTGCGACGCCACCACGGCGAAGTCCACGCCATGGGCGTGATGTTCATGATGCTCGCCCCATTGCCCTACACCGATGCCACCGCCTCGTGGTCTTTTCGCAGCAAGGGAAGACGGATTTTGGTCGCCAGCGCCGGCATGCTGTTCGAATTTTTCGTAGCCGGAATCGCCGTGATGGTTTGGGCCAATGTGGGCGGAGGCATTTGGCACTCGGTGGCCTACAACGCGTTCTTCATCGCGTCGGTCACCACGGTGTTGTTCAACATCAACCCGTTGATGAAGTTCGACGGATACTACATCCTTGCCGATCTGCTGGACATGCCCAACCTCCAGCAACACGCGACCCAACATTTGCAATATCTGTTGGAGCGGTACGGATTCGGTCGCCACGAGGCCACCACACCAGCGCGAACCATTCGGGACGCGACCATTTTGGGAACCTACGGGATCGCGAGCTTCATCTACCGCTTCGCGCTGTTTGGAGGCATCCTCCTGTCCATTTCCCGCCACTATCTGCTTTTGGCGGTGATCATGGGAATCTCGATCGTGATCACTTGGGCGGTGATTCCCGTGGTCAAGTTCATCCGCTACATTTCCTCGAGCCCCCAATTGGCTCGCGTGCGCCGCCGCGCCATCACCGTGAGCACCATCGGATTGTCCAGTCTGTTCGCCATCGTCGCTCTGGTCCCGGTGCCAGACACCTTCAAGGCCCCCGGCGTGATCGAGGCGCGAATCCACGATGTCGTGATCAACCGCACGGGAGGACGGATCGAACGCATTTGCGTCCGTTCCGGAGAGCTGGTGCGACCAGGAGACACCCTGGTGGTTTTGCAAAACCCCGAACTCGACGACCGAATCGAACAATCCAAATCCGCCCTCCGTGAAACGAACGACAAATTTCGCCGAAGCATGAACGAACATCCTGAAGACATGATGCCGCTCTCGGAAAAGCTAGAGGCATTGAGACAGGAATTGACGAAACTCGAATCCGATCGCGACAACCTTTCGGTACGAGCCCAGCACTCAGGGCTTTGGGTGGCCCCGTACTCGCGCGATCTTGCGGGAAAATGGGTGGTGAAGGGGGATTCCCTAGGCCAGGTCATCGATACCTCGGCCTTCGACTTCGTGGCGGTCGTCCCCCAAGACGAAGTGTCGCGGTTGTTCACCCACCAACCTCGCGCCCTTTCGGTGCGACTCAAGGGGGTGTCCGACACAACGATCAACCTTTCTGCGGTGCGCGTCATTCCCATGGAACACACCCGATTGCCTTCCGCCGCTTTGGGTTGGTATGGAGGGGGCGACATCGAAGTTTCGCCAGGCCAGGGTGACCTCACCAAAACGGTGGAGCCGTTTTACGAGATTCGCTCCTCTGTTCCCACCCAAGCCAACGCCATGCTGCACCAAGGGCATTCTGGCAAGATTCGTTTCATGCTAGGTTGGACTCCGTTGTTGCCGCAAGGTTGGCGCAAACTGCGCCAGCAATTGCAGAAGTACTACCGGCTATGACCGGCTATGTCCTCGA
>CAIKAA010000354.1 GCA_903825275.1 uncultured Fibrobacterota bacterium
AGATCGAGATTCGTTTCCAAAACGATCCTTCGGGCGCGAACGTCAAAGTGATTCCTTTTAACATCAGCTCGGGCCCCATCAATCTTTCTGCCGATTTGTACGACGCCGATGGCGACGGCAAAGCCGATTCTTTGGTGATTCATTCCACCGAGGGAACCTTCCGTGGAACCGATCTTCGTCAGACAGGAATTGTCTGGGCCAAGGTTGATGGATCCCGCGATTCGATCGCGATCCCCTCGGCTGGTGCCATTGTCGCTCCCGGCGATTCGGTGGTCAGCTTCCTATGGACCGCAGCAACCTCGCCGTTCCAAGTAGGCTCGGTCTGCCCCACGGGAGGTTGCGTTAAGGCTGGCTCGGCCCAAACCTTCCCCCAAGGGAACACGTCCGCCATCACCAATCCGATTGTCGTCCTGCGTGAACACATCGCCCCCTTTGCCGATTCGGCACGCCTTTCCTTTGGGAACGCCGGCGCCGCTGACACCTTGCACATCTGGGTGCGGGAAAGCGCGACTCAGAATCCCTCGGCCTCGGGATCGGATGTCTGGGCGATCGTGGGTACTTCAGCGACCCCTCGCAATCAGCCTTCCACCTTATTGAATTTCAGCCCCGATGGCCGGGAAATTCGGTTAATCCTTCCGGCGGGCCATGGGATTGCGACGTCCGACTCCTTGCGCGTCGCAGGAATGGTTTCCGATGTTTTGGGGAACGCCTCGACCCACTCGTCGGTTTGGGTCCCGATCCGGTCCAATCCTCAAGGGTGGGCGGCTTTGTACGATGCCAACGGGGACGGACAGGCCGACTCGTTGTCGGTTTTTGTCCGAGGGAATCTGGCTGGCGTACACAGCGTCCAAATCGATTGGAAGGATGTCTCGGGGGCCCCGATTCGCAAGACATGGACGGTTACCGGCGTGGTCAACGGATCCTTCGGGGTACCATCCGGTATTCAGGCGTTCCCCAAATACGCCACATCCTGTCCTGGAGGCGGGTGCCAAGTGACCTTTCTGGATGCGACCGGGAAAACCATCCAGACTTGGCCTTTGCAAGACAGCGTGCCACCGGTCGTGCTTCGGGGACGCTACTCGTTTGGCGAGACCACCGACACCTTGAGCGTTCGCTTCAGTGAACCCGTCAATGGCACGAATTTTCCCTCGTGGTTGGAATGGGGGAGCATGGGTCAATTGGCCGCTCCCATCATGCACCGGATCCCCCTCCACACCGCATCGACCGATACGGCAATTTTTGTCCTGGATACGGCTTATGGGATTCGCACCAGTTACGATTCCATCCGCATGGCCTCTGGCTTGCGGGCCGGTCAAGTCACCGACCTCGGTGGCAAGGTGGTCGGAATCACCAGTCCATGGGCACCCCTCACGTTTGGAATCCCTCCGATGCAGGTCACCCTCAGCGACCCCGATGGAACGGGCATGGCCAACCATCTTCAAATCACCACGCTGCGGAACCTGCCTCCCGCAGCCCTGGGGTCGATCACGTCATTGGACGTGGATTGGAACAATGCCCAAGGACAGATTTCGACGCGGACCACCAACTTCTCGTCGTTGGTCGCTGCAGGGGACACTTGGACGGGCACCTTGACGTCGCCGTTCGATTTTGGAGCCACGGCTTGCTATTCGGGGGGATGCAAGGTGGTGGCTCATTCCACTTTTGGAGAAAGCCGCGTTTGGAGCCTTCAGGATGGAGTTCAACCCACTTTGGTGCGGGCAAGGTTGCGGTATTCCAGCGTTGCAGAAAATTCCGACACCCTGATCTTGCGTTCTTCTGAACCCTGGGTCGGGGCGGTGACCACGGATTTCACTCCCTTTGCCTTGACGGGGCTTCGTGCAAATCCCCAAAATGTTCCTTTCAAGTCGATTTACCTGTCAGCCGACCAACGCGACATCTACCTCGTCTTGGACACCACGGTTTCGCTCAAAATGGTTCCCGGTGATTCGGCTCGGTTCGTCGGCGGGGTTTCTGCGCGAATCGTCGATGCTTATGGAAATCGACCCCTGATCCATTCTCCGTGGAGACCTATCGAGTTCGGTCTTCCACCTGCCACGTTGCAAATAGCCCCCTATCCACCAGGAGGGGTTTTGGAGAACACCAAGGACCATACTTGGAATCCCCCTGCTGCGGGTACGCCATCCACCGAAATTCTGTTCTACAAATCGGCACCGCCCAAAATGTCGACAACTGTTGACCAGCGCAACTTCCAGACCCTTGACGGCCAAGCGCCGAAAAATGATTTGGACAAAGTTTTGGGAGTCAGGGTGTTGCTGAACCGTCCGTTGGATGGGCAGTTGATCATTTACGACAATTTGGGGACTTCGGTGGTGTCGATCGATCTGTCTCCGATGAAGAAGCTTTGGGACGCCGACACCGCCAACAAGGAAAAAATGCGCGAGGTGCTCATGATTTGGAACGGCACCACATCCAATGGCAAGTTTGCGGCCTCCGGAGTGTACTTGTTCCGGGCTGTGGTCAAGGTGGACGATGGCGAAGGAAAAATCGTCTACCGGAACCTTCTCTGGAAGCTGGGCTGGCACC
>CAIKAA010000355.1 GCA_903825275.1 uncultured Fibrobacterota bacterium
CCAACAATCCCCCGCCTAAAAAAAACCATCCGAGAAAATATTTGGCCAGCTCGTCGGGAGGACCTTCCAGATTCGCGGCCACGTACCTCCATGAATTTGCCAAAAGAACGATTCCGACCAAGAACAAAGGAAGTCCCAGGAAAATTTGGAACCCATCTCCAACGGTCCCGCCTTGCAACCGCCCCGGGAATTCGCTGCGCTTTGTCATCAGTGGTTGGATTCGCCGGCAGGTTTAAGTCTTGGTCTCACGGCACCGCGCAACCATTTCCTCCACATTGGCCCGAACGCTGGACTCGCCTTCCTCGCCCTCATATAGGCGCGCCATCACCACCGAAAGGGGGATGTAGAGGGTTTTGCCCAACACGCAAAGGACACTGGTCCCAAACACGTCGGGAATGGCGTCTTTCATGGACGGATTGGCTTCCATCAGCACTTCCCACGAGATCCAATTCGGTTCGATTCCCAACTCTCCCGAGGCGACCTTGCCCAAATAGAAGGCCACGAAGTAGAGGAAATTTTGCTCTTCCTCTTCGTCCAGATCCATCTCTTCGGCATAGCCCTTTTGGTGCAGTTCCATCAGAAGGCAGTCCAACCGATCCAGACTGTCGAGGGTTCCATCCAGTGACAATTTCTGCAACTCCTCGAATTTGGCCATGCCTCCTTCGGGCGCGAGGCCCTTCTGGTAGGCTTCCCATTGCAAGCGGGCGATGTCCGTGAATGTCATCGATGTCTCCTCCGAAAACCTTGAATACTTGGGCCAAAATGCATCGATTCAGAATGAAGCTCATTCACCGGCTTGTGCCAAGCTTTATCCGCGGGGACCTTGCGGGTAAGGATTTTTTCTGCAGCGCGGCACGGGGCGACGATTGCGACTTCGAGGGGTCGTTGTCTTTCCGGGTGGGAGTTGGGAGTTCACTTCCATTAGGCTGATTGATAAAAAGGTTTTTTCGGCCTAACGGCCCCACTGTTTTCGGAGCCTGGCGGCTCCGAGGATGCTCTGGGGGTTTCCCACCCCCAGACCCCGGGTCCAAGGGGGCATACACGAGCCCCCTTGGAAATCCCGCGTGCCAGGGCTTACGCCCTTGGATCCCAAAAGCGAGAGGTCGTGGGAAGTTTGTGGAGGATCCCAACATCGGCGCGCCCGCCTGCTTGCCTGCGGCAAGACGGCGGGGATGTGGACGGATCTTGTAGGTCAGAGAGAAGGAAAATAGCCGGGCGGGGATGTGGACACTTCGTTTAGATCAAATTCACCAGCATGTGTCCGCATCGTCCAGGATTAAACTGGTCACCCAAGTGCACACGCTGTTTTCAGTAATTCATAAAAAAACGGCTGGTAAACCAAAACACCGTCGGGGGTCCAGGGGGGTGAGTTTATTCGGAGGGGAGCCACCAGTCCATCGGCCGGGCTAGGCCGATGGAGGAAAATCCAGAGGGCGACCCGGAGAGACGAGACCCCCTGGTGCGCGGGAGTCCAGAGGGCCGCCGCACTGCGGCCCTCGGCCCGAGGGGGTCACGGGGCAGCGGGCAGCGGCCCCGTGAAGGCATGCCGCCCACAGGACGGCAAAAACAGTTTTAAAGAAAAATCACTCTTCCTGATTTTGTAACCCAAGACGGGGCGGGGATGGGGACTGGTCTTGTACGTCAAGAAGAAGGAAAGCAAACCTCGCGGAGATGTGGGCACGTCGTTTAGGATTGAAACCGCTACGACAATAGCGCCTCGACGAGCGGAATGTGACGCTCCACGGAAGCCTTGCAAAAGGCGGGATCGCAGGCGGGACCGGCGCCGGAGTCGGTTTCCAAAATCTCCAGTTCGAGACAGCGGGTTTTTGGGGGTTGCCAGCAGATTCCGATCGATTGGGCGACTTGGTCGGCCCGGTGGATCGCCCAGGCGACAAAGGGAGGATCGACTGTGGCGGGGTCGGGCCAATAGCCTGCCAATACCGAGGTGGTCGGGGACATTCTCCAGGCCTTTTCGGCAAAGACGCCACTGATCCGGGCGTGATCCACTCCTAAATTCATGCGATAGACCTGGACCATAGAATCGGCCACCCCATCGGTATCCATGGACAATATTTGTCGAAAGGCTTGGTTCCAGGGGTCCGGGTAAAGCAACGGGGCCAACAAAGCGCCCATATCGTGCAAAAGGCCTGCGGTCCACACCTGATCCAGCACCTCGCGATCTTTGTGGACGGTTTTGGCGATTTGGACCGCACCGGCCGCGACCAGCATGGCGTGCTTCCAAAAGTCATGCATTTGCGAACCCATCAATCCCTTGGTGGGCAAATTGTGTTTCGCCAAGGCAATCATGGTGGTGACGGATCGGAGATTGTCTTTGCCGATCCGCTGAAAAGCTTCTTCGACCTCGGTGATTTGCCGTGCCCCCCGGAAGAAGGGCGAATTTCCAAGCTTCAACACCGCCCCCGCCAACGACGGGTCGGTCCGGATCAAATTGGCCAAACGATTGACGTTCAAATATTCAATGGACAGTTCCCGTTCGAGCTTGAACAGAATTTCCGGGATCGGAGGCAATAGCGAGGCCACCTTGCCCAGTTCGGCGGCAATCACATGGCGATCGTGTTCCTCTGCGACCGAGGAGGTCGACCTGTTGGTGCCGGAAAATCCGTCCATCATAGGTGCTCTGATCCTACCATGATTCCCTCCTACCCCGCAACGAAACCGAGGAATACCATCCCTCTGCTGCTTATTTTAGGTCCATGGAACAAACCAATCTGTTCAATGTCCCCGACCTGGATGCGATGGCTCGTCGGTTGCGCGAACTCGACGACGCGTACTACCGAGACGCGAGCCCCTTGGAAGCCGATGCCGCCTATGACCAGCTGCGTGCCGAATACGACAGGATCTGTGACCAACAGGGCATCCCCGCTGCGAGCCGCTACACCGCCAGCGTGGGCGACGACCACGTGGTGGGATTCGAGACCGTGGTCCACCAACAGCGGATGTTGTCCTTGGAGAAAGCCGCCACCCGCCCGGAATATTTGCCCGAGTCGGGAGTCGATGAACCGGCGAGTTTCGTCGAAATGGAGCCGGGCTGGGAGAACGGCACGGCTTGGGGTCGCCTCAAAGCTTGGGCCGAACGGACGGTCGAGGCGGTGGGAGGGTCGGTCGACGATTTGGGATTGTTCGTCGAACCCAAAATCGACGGCATGTCGGTCTCGCTGGTCTATGAGGGTGGTCAGTTGATTCGCGCCGTCACACGTGGAGATGGAACCCGCGGCGACGTGGTGACTGCACAAATTCTGTCCAGCGAAGCAGCCCCCGCGAAGATTCTGGAAAGGGGACGGTTTGAGGTACGGGGCGAGCTGTACCTCCCCCGCGAAGCCTTCGCAACCTTGAATCTCGGCTTGGCCCAATCCGACGGCAAACTGTTGGCCAATCCTCGCAATGCCTGCGCCGGACTGATGAAACGCAAGGACTCGGCAACCCTTTCGGGAACCGGAATCAAATCCTTTGTCTATTTCATCCCCCAAGGTCAGCACTCGCTGAACCTTCCGTCTTCGCAAAAGGAACGGCTGGAATGGCTTGTCGCCCAGGGGTTCTCGATCCACCCTCATTCCCAGCGGGCCCTCGGAATTGCACAAGCCTACGACCTGTGTCGACAATTTTTGGACCGTCGCGAGTTGTTGGACCACGAGATCGACGGGATGGTCGTCAAACTCGACGACACGTCCCTTTACGAAGAACTGGGGACCACCGAACACCATCCACGCTGGGGCATTGCCTACAAGTTCCCCCCTGAGCGAAAGCCGACCAAGCTGTTGGGCATCACCGTCCAAGTCGGGCGCACCGGTGCCCTCACGCCGGTGGCCGAATTGGAACCCGTCCAGCTGGCAGGGACCACCGTGTCGCGGGCCAGTCTCCACAATCGCTCCCACCTGGAAAAGCTGGGGGTTCGTCTGGGCGACACGGTGTTGGTGCAAAAGGCCGGCGAAATCATTCCCCAAGTGGTATCCGTCGTCTTGGACCAGCGACCGGCCCAAAGCGTTTCTTTCGCCTTTCCCCAAACCTGTCCCCAGTGCCAGGGCGCCATCGAAAACCGGGGCACCGGCATCGACGAGCATGGCAGGGTCCTGGAATTGTGGGCCTGCACCAATGACATTTCTTGTCCACCCCAAGTCGTGGGGAGATTGGAGCATTTCGGATCCCGCAAGGCGTTGGATCTGGAGGAAATGGGCGAAATCGTGGCCGAGGCCCTGGTCCGCGACGGACTGGTGCGAGAAGTGACCGATGTCTTCCGCCTAACCCAGGACCTCGGCAAACTCACCCTAGGTTCCGGCGAGGACCTTCGCAATTTCGGAGACAAAAACGCCCTTCGGCTGTTGGAAGCGATTGAAAAATCAAAAACCGCCGACCTGTCCCGGTGGATCTACGCCTTGGGAATTCCCGAGGTGGGCGAGGCGGTTGCCAAGGCCCTGGGGACCAGCCACGAAACCTTCCCGGAATTGATCCACTCCACCCTGCTCACAAACATTGTCCAACGCGCCGAACTGGAAGCGCGTCGCAAGGCATTGGGGGCCCGCACCGACGACAACAAGGCCCGTTCTGCGGAAGAAAAACTTTTGGCCAAAGCCGATCAAACTGCCTTAAAGGACGAGATCAAGCGTCTCGACGAGGTGATCGCGGCCTCGGGAGTTGGTTCCGATGTCGGACCCAGCGCAGCACGCAGCGCGATCTCTTTCTTTGCGTCCTCGCGGGGCCAGGCGATCGCGGGGGATTTGGCCACCCTTGGCATCCATCCACAGGGTCGCCGAAAAATGGCCGCTTCGGGGCCGCTAGCCGGCAAGGTGGTCGTCGTCACGGGAAGTCTGTTGGGCTACACCCGCGAGTCGATCAAATCGGCCCTGGAATCGGCGGGAGCCAAAGTCACCGATTCAGTGAGCAAAAAGACCAATCTTGTGGTCGCTGGCGATGCCGCCGGATCCAAGTTGGCCAAGGCCCAGGAGCTGGGAATCAAGGTTGTCGACGAAGAAGGCCTGTCCCGCATTCTCGATGGAACAGAAATTCTTTAATCCAGGTTCTTTTTCCGATTCATCCAAGCGGCATGAAGGTTCGCTCGTTCCGATGGAGAAAGCAAGCATCCCGAAAGGCAGGGAGGTTTGCACGATCCATCGCAGGGATCCACATGGATATTGACCCACGACATCGGCCAATGCTCAAGCAACATTCCCTTGTAGCTCTTGCCCTTGTCGTGGCCTTCCAGCACGGATAGCGAATAATCGACCGCCACATGGGCGTCGATGATCCGCTCGGGACCGGATTTGCGGGTTTTCAAATCATGTAGACTGCGGATATCCCCCCGCTGGATCGCCGTGGTGCGGATGAACTCGACATCGCTTTCCGGAAGGGATTCGTCCAAAAGGCCTCCCGTGGCCTGGCGAGTGAGCTCCCACGAGGCATGCGCGATCAAGAGCGCCACCAAGATGGCCGCGACCGGATCGACCCAGTAAAGGTTCACGGAGGGAGCCACCAGCTTCCCAATCCAGATGACGGCCAAACCGGCCAGCACCCCCACCGAAGTCCACACATCGGTTCGCAAATGCCAGGCATCGGAGATCAACGCCAGGGAATCCGTCTTTTTGCCAATTTTCATCAGGTAGCCCGAGACCACAAAGTTGAGAAGGGCCGATACCGTCATCACCGCCACGCCCCAACCGGGAGCCTCGACGGCCCCTCCATGGCGCAACTTGGCCACAGCTTCCCAAACAATCCAAATCGCGGCAAAAAAGATCAGAGCCGCCTCGATGGCTCCCGACAGGTTTTCGTACTTGCCATGCCCGTAAGGGTGTTCTTTGTCAGCGGGTTGGCCCGATATCCGCACAGCGAACCAGGCGATCACTGCCGCCAAAAGGTCCACCGCGCTGTGGATGGCTTCCGAAATGACGGAAACCGAACCGATCAAAATCCCGATCACCAGCTTGGCAACGACCAGAAATGCATTCGAGGCAACAGAAATGGAAGCCGCCTTGACTTTTTTCGAACCCATCGATTCTGGCACGATCGTTCTTTCCTTTCACAAACTTCGGCATGTCCCCTGGGAACCCAAGTGGCCCAATGCCGCAAGTTACTACTCCGTTCCCGTTGGTGAGGCTCAATTCAACCGGTGGCATGGAGTCTCAGACTCCATCTGCAGAAAAGCAATGCTACGTTGGGTTCTATGTTCCTTTCGCCTCCCTCGGATCCGAACCTCCATCCCGGTGTTCCCGGAAGCCGTCGCTGGATTTGCCGCGTTTGCGGGTTCATCTACGACGAAGCGCTGGGGAACCTTTCCGAAGGCTTTCCCCCCGGAACCCTTTGGGACTCCATCCCCGAAACCTGGCGCTGCCCCATCTGCCGGGTGACAAAATCTGACTTCGATCCGCTGGTGGATTGAGAGGAATCGGAAAAACCACCAGGTGATCCGCCGCTCGTCCCTTCAACGAACCCGGTAGCGTTCGATGACGGACTTTTCGAACAATCCCACCGCGAACCCCGCCTTCCAGCCAACCTCTGGGGAAATGGAGGCGACCAACCGCACGCGATCGATGAAGGGGACGATCAGGTCGGCTCCGCCAAAATAGCCAGCCCCCTGCTTTTCACCCCATTTGTCCTTCCATCCCACGCCCACATCCGTTCCCGCGAGTAGTTGGATGCCGAAATAAAGGTTCGCCCCCCAAACGTCCACGGGATGCACGGGGACCGCGAGCCAGCGGATTTCCAAGGTTCCAATTTCTTCCGACGGGGTTTGGGCCCAATTTCCACTGAGTCCCCGCACCGTGTTGACGCCGCCCCACACGTAGGTCTGCCAACCATCGATCCGGCCCGTCTGGACCTGAAGCAGGTGCGAGGCGTGAATCCCCCACCGATCCCAAAGAGGCAACCACAGGCGGGTGTCCGAAAGGTATTCCCAAGAGTCGACCGGACCGTTGAACGGTTCTCCCGATTTCCTGATCGACATTTCTTGGTACAAACCGTGTGTGGTCAGGGAAAGTCGGTCACGTCCATCCCAAAGCCCCCCCAACCGAAGCATGGGGATCACATCCGTGCGGTCGGGGGAAAGGGCGATATGGGGGCGATCGGCGTGGACCTGGGTGACTTGAATTTCGGCAAGCGCCCTCAGGGGACCATCGGTGGGTCCTTGGCCAAAGGCCCGGGAGGTGTAGCTGACCTCGGAATACCCTCTGCCCTCGTCCCAGCGATCGGTCCGGGAGGTGAAGAACTCCCACCCCAACGGCAGACTCCCCACCCGCGACGCCCCCAAACTCCATTGCCACTCGGTGGAAGAGCCCACCAAAAACAAAAACTCCGAGGCGATCGCCCGCCCCAACAGATTGGGTGCTTTGAATCCGGCACCCAGGGAAATTCCTTCTTCATCCGAAATGCGCCCATTTGGAACCGGAACCACCCAAGGGAGTTCGATCAGCCGGTAGACCAACGTATCCCCTCGGCGAATCCACGACAGCCCGGCAAAAATGCCCAAGCGCTCCATCCGATCCATGTCGGCTTGGGCACAAAGGCTGTCGCATAGATCTCCGGGTTTCGTGTGAACCTCGGCTTGAACGGTGGCCAAGACGGTGTGATGCAATCCCTCGAACCGCAAAGTTCCTACGGGTTGGGTGGTTTGGAGAACTTCTTGAGTGAAGGTCGGACCGATCAGGGCTTGGATCAAAAAAAGTGAGGCGAAAATTTTGAATTCCCTATTGATCAGGTATGGTTAGTATGTTTATTTTATGTCCATGCGAGTCACCACGAAAACGATCTACGCCTTGCAGCTCTTGCTGGCCCTGGCAGATAGAGCCCGGGTCTCCAAATCCCCGATCCAATTGCGTGAGATCGCCGAGTCCTACAACCTACCCTTCAAGTTCCTGGAGCAGATAGCAATTTCCCTAAAATCCGCAGGCTGGATCCACGGCCAGCGCGGCAAAGAAGGCGGCTATATTTTGGCCGTTTCAGCCAACAAATTATCCTTGGGAGAGGTGATCCGGCTTTTGGAGGGGGAAATCGACTGGATTGAAAATCCAGGCCTCCACTGCCGAAGAAGACGCGATCGAATTCGTCTTGTCTCGATGTCGCACCGCGATCGATCAAATTGTGAACAGCACCACCATTTCGGATCTATTGGCCGACGTGCACAGCCGGAAACCAGCCGACTTCGACTACAACATCTAACGCCCAAAATCTGCTTGCAAAGGACCAACATGCCATCGCCCACCGAAAATGCGTCGGCCTCCTTTTCGCAACTCACCGAAGACCAAGCACGCGAAGCTAGCCTCTCCCTAGAGGGCAAGCATCCTCGCGAAATTTTGGAATGGACTTTCCAAAACTTGAACAAGGTCGTCGTGACCACGGCTTGGCAACCGGGCGGCATCGTGATCTTGGACCTCCTTCACCAACTGCATCTGCGTCCTCGCATCCTCTTCATCGACACCCTGTTTCAATTTCCCGAAACCTTGGAACTTGCCGAAAGGCTTCGCGACCGATACGATTTGAACTTGAAAATCTTCAAGCCTGTCGGCCTGGAATCGGAAGCAGAATTCATCGAGCGCCACGGCGAGAACCTGTGGGATCGGGACTTGAACTTCTTCCAGGAATTGACCAAAGTCGAACCGATGCGCCGTGCCATGCGCGAAACCCAAGCCCGAGCCTGGGTCTCGGGACGACGGCGCGACCAAGGCGGGGATCGCGACCACCTCGACATCGTCGAAATTTCAGGAGACAAGGTGAAGATCAATCCCTTGGCAGGATGGACCCGTAAGGAAGTTTGGGGACATATTTTGTCCCATGAAATTCCCTACAATCCCCTCCACGACCAAGGGTATCCCTCGATCGGCGACCGCCCCCTCACGGAAAAGGCCGATCCTTCCGAAGGCGAGCGTTCGGGCCGCTGGAAAGGCCGGGGAAAGACAGAATGCGGAATCCACACGCTTTGACCAAACACATTTCCGTTTTCGCCCCCCGCAGCTAATCTGCGAAACTGGAAAGAACGATTCGCAGATCAATTCATCTCGAATCCATCCAAACGGCAATCGCCGAAGATTTAGAAAGAACTGTACCCACCTTCTTGTGTTCCCCAAATTCGGGAATACCCAACCACTTCTCCTCAAAAAGGGACCATGACCTCCAAACCTCTCATCGATTCCTTGGACGACCACCTCGAACACCTCGAAGCGTTGGAAGCCGAAAGCATCCACATCTTCCGGGAAGTGGCGGGTGAATTCGAACGTCCGGCATTTTTGTTCTCGGGTGGCAAGGACTCGATCGTCATGCTGCGGCTTGCCGAAAAGGCCTTTCGGCCTGGTCGGTTTCCCTTTCCACTGGTCCATGTCGATACCGGCCACAACTTTCCCGAGGTCATCGATTTCCGCGACCGCCGTGCCGCTCAACTGGGCGAACAATTGATCGTGCGTCGCGTCGATGATTGGCTCCTTGACGGCCGCATCGCCCAAAAACCCGACGAGGACAATTCCCGCAACCGGATGCAAATCCCCGTGCTGTTGGACACCATCGCCGAATTCAAGTTCGACGCCTTGTTTGGCGGCGCCCGCCGCGACGAAGAAAAGGCCCGCGCCAAGGAACGGATCTTTTCCTTCCGCGACACCCACGGCCAGTGGGACCCCAAAAACCAGCGCCCCGAATTGTGGAACCTCTACAACGCGCGCATCCACAAGGGAGAACACATTCGGGTCTTTCCGATTTCCAATTGGACAGAACTTGACATCTGGATGTACATCGCCAAGGAAAACCTGGAAATCCCAAGCATCTACTACACCCACACCCGCGACGTGATCTGGCGCGGCCAGTGGATCCCGATCTCGAACCTGTTGCACCCCAAGCCGGGCGAAATCGTGGAGCGCCGCGAAGTGCGCTTTCGCACCGTGGGCGACATGACTTGCACCGGCTGCGTGGAAAGCCCCTGCTCCAACGCCTGGGATGTGGTTGCCGAAACCGCCGCCTCCCGGGTCACCGAACGCGGCAGCCGCGTGGACGACAAGGTTTCCGAAGCCGCCATGGAAGACCGCAAGAAGGAAGGGTATTTCTGATGCCAGATTCTGTCATTGGGCGCAACCCTCGCGATAAAGTGGGTTCGGGCATGCCCGAACCCTACGGGTGCGCGAGGGTCGGCCTCCTGCGGGCTCGCCCGGTCGGGCTCGGTGCGCGCAAGCGCGCACCCTGCGGGCGGCTGGCCGCCCTTGGCCCTTCGTCCGCCTTGCGCGGGGGCATTTCACTTGATTCAATTCGCACCAAAATTGTACGGGTACATGCCTGGCCGTTTTCAGGGCGAGGTGTGCCTCGCCCCTACGGATGCATGTCCCCTGCCCCATTCGCATCAACGGGATTTTAATCATGGACCTCTTGCGCTTCTCCACTGCCGGCTCCGTCGACGACGGGAAATCTACGCTCATTGGGCGGATGCTTTACGATTCCAAGGGGATTTTCGAGGACCAGTTGGAGGCAGTCACCAACGCGTCCAAACAACGGCTCTCGACAGGAATCGACTTGTCGCTGTTGACCGACGGCTTGCGCGCCGAACGCGAGCAGGGCATCACGATCGACGTCGCCTACCGGTACTTCGCCACGCCACGCCGCAAGTTCATCATCGCCGACACGCCAGGACACGAGCAGTACACCCGCAACATGGCCACCGGCGCCAGCACCGCCGATCTAGCCATCATTCTGATCGACGCCCGCAAAGGCGTGCTGGAACAAAGCCGTCGCCACAGCGTGATTTCCGCGATGCTTGGAATCCCCCGCATCTGCGTGGCGGTGAACAAGATGGATCTGGTCGACTGGTCCCAGGATGTGTTCGACAAAATCCGTCATGATTACCTGGAGCTGGCCGCCAAACTCGGACTTGCCGATCCCCGATTCATCCCCCTCTCGGCCCTTTTGGGCGACAACGTGGTGACCCGGTCCGAACACTCCGCATGGTACGACGGCCCAACCTTGATCGACTATTTGGAAACCGTCGAGATCCCCAAGGAACGTTCCGCCGATAAATTCCGGTTTCCCGTCCAGTACGTGATCCGCCCCGACCTCCATTTCCGCGGGTTCGCAGGACAAATCACCTCGGGGTCGGTCAAGCCCGGCGACGAAATCGAAATTGTGCCTTCGGGGAAGCGCGCGATCGTCAAACAGCTGCACTTCTTCGACCGCGACCTTGCCGAAGCCAGCTTTCCCAAATCCCTGACCATCACGCTGGATCGCGAAGTCGATGTATCGCGCGGCGATGTGCTGGTCCGCTCGGAAGCCGCACCACAATTGGGCCGCGACTTCGAGGCCCAGGTCGTTTGGATGGACGAGCGCCCCTTGGCCTTGACGCGTCCCTATTACTTGAAGCAAGGCTCCCGCACCGTGCGCGCCCGCATCCAGCGGGTGTTGCACCGCACCGAGATCAAAACGCTATCGGAAATTCCTGCCAGCAATTTGGGCTTGAACGACATCGGTCGCTTGCGGATCACTGCCGCCCACCCCATCCTGCTCGACCCTTATTCGACATTCCGTGGCACCGGCGCCTTCATTTTGATCGATCCCGAAACCAATGCCACCGTAGCTGCGGGCATGATCGCTTCCGACCAACCCAAGGTGAGCCCCGACGTGGTCTGGTCGGCCTCCGAGGTGACCCGGACCGCTCGCGAATCCCGCCAGGGCCATCGCGGAGCCGTGGTCTGGTTCACCGGACTTTCGGGAAGCGGCAAGAGCACCATCGCCAAGGCTTTGGAGAAACGGCTTTTCCACGACCATCGTCAAGTGTATTTGCTGGATGGCGACAATTTGCGTCATGGCCTGTGCCACGACCTGGGCTTCTCCAGCGAAGGGCGCACCGAGAATTTGAGGCGCGCCGCCGAGACCGCCAAAATTATGGTGGATGCCGGGATGATCGTGTTGGCGACCTTCATCTCGCCCACCCTTGCCGACCGCCAAATGGTCCAGAAGATTTTGGGGGACCGCGATTTTCTGGAAGTCCACGTTTCCACCCCATTGTCCGAATGCGAAGCGCGCGACCCCAAGGGCCTTTACGCTCGCGCACGCAAGGGCGAGATCGCCGAGTTCACCGGGGTGAGCGCTCCTTGGGAGGCACCGACGGCCCCTAGCTTGACGTTGCCTGCCCATGAATGGCCGGTGGCCCAATCCGTTCAATCCTTGCTGAAATTGCTGGAAGCCAAAAGCGTTTTCTTGGAAATCCAAGATCCGCCGGGTGGAGGGATCTGAGTTTCGACTTGATCGGGTATGCCCCGGTTTGGCTGGGCCTAGGCCGTTGCTGAGCTAGGTGGTTGGGTGCGCTCCTGGGGCCTTGCTCGGGGCAATTCGTTTGCGGATCCGTGGATTTTTGTCTAGCTGCTTGAAATGCCTTTTTTCAGGCCCAAAGGGCCCTTTGGATTTTTCGGAGCCTAGCGGCTCCGAGGATGCTCTGGGGATTACCCATCCCCAGACCCGGGCCCAAGGGGGATTGCACGATCCCCCTTGGGAATCCCTGCGTGCCAGGGCTGTCGCCCTTGGATCCCAAAAGCGAGAGGACGTGGGAAGGGAGTAGGCGCCCCATCCTCTGCGCACCCGCCTACTTGCCTGCGGCAAGACGGCGGGGGTGTGGCCGGATCTTGTAGGGAAGTGAGAAGGAAGATAAACGGCAGGGCACCTTGGGTGCCAAGGCAACGGCAAGACGGGCGGCGGGGTGTGGCCGGGTCTTGTAGGGAAGAGAGAAGGAAGAAAAACGGCAGGG
>CAIKAA010000356.1 GCA_903825275.1 uncultured Fibrobacterota bacterium
ATGCCAATGGCAAAGCCATCAAGACCTCGCTGTTCGAGCAGTACCTGACCTACGTCAAGCAAGTGATGCATGGAGATCTTGGAACTTCGATCGTCAAAAACCTCAAGGTTCTTGACGTGATTGGAAATGCGCTCCCCTGGACCATCGCCTTGCAGTTGCCCACCATCCTGATTGGATGGATCGTGGGCAACATGCTCGGCGCCTTGGCGGCCTACATGCGCGGGACCTTCGACCGCGTTTTTTTCCCCATCGCCCTTTTGATGAGCGCCATTCCTTTCTTCGTGTTTGGAATGCTGTTGGTGTATTTCTTTGGCGTGAGGTGGAACCTGTTCCCGGCCATGGGCGGTTATCCCCAGGACATGATCCCGGCCTTTAGTTTCGACTTCTTCCTCTCGGCGTCCTACTACTACGTATTGCCCTTCTTGAGCATTTTCATGGTCTCGGCCGGCGGCCAAGCCATTGGAATGCGCTCCATGGGCATCTATGAGTTGGGCACCGATTACATCAAGTACGCCAAGTGGCTGGGGATCAAAGAAACCCGGGTGCTTTTGTACGTGTTTCGCAACGCCATGCTTCCCCAGCTCACAGGCTTGGCCCTGGCCTTGGGCGGGATGATGGGCGGAGCGTTGATCACAGAAATGATTTTCTCCTATCCCGGCTTGGGAATGGCCATGCTCACCGCGGTGAACAACAATGACTACCCGATGATCCAAGGCGCCTCTTTGATTGCGATCACTTGCGTTTTGATCGCCAACTTCACCGTAGACATCATGATCGGTTTCCTTGATCCACGCGTCAAGGCAGGCCTTCAGCTGGGAGGAAACTGAGATGAAGTTGCTACGCAATCTTCTCAAGTCGCCAATGTTCGTGATCGGGACGGGATTGTTCTTCGGAACCTTGCTGTTCGCCTTGTTCGCGCCATTGATCCTAAACATCACCATGGACCGAGTCGCCGAGGCGTATGCGGCCCCTGGGTCTGATCTTCTCCCGGATGCCTTTCCCAAGTTGCACCGCGGCCTCTGGCTTGGCGCCGACAATTTGGGCCGCGATTACGTGTCGCTTCTGATCCGTGGGCTTCGCAGCTCTCTGTACGTGGGCTTTATGGCAGGAACCATCGCCACCGTCTTGGGCACGTTGATCGGCATCTACAGCGGATTCAAAGGTGGTTTGGTGGATGATATCCTCAGTGCGATCACCAACGTGTTCATCGTGCTGCCCATGTTTGTGGTCCTGATCTTGATCAGTGCTTCCCTGACCGAGGGACGGTCGCTCACTCTGCTCGCGCTCATGATCGGAGGCATGAGCTGGACCTGGAGCGCACGATCCGTGCGCGCCCAGTCTTCGGCGCTAAAAACCCGCGATCACATCGCACTGGCACGCATCAACGGCGATGGCACCTTCGCCATTTTGGTCAAGCACATCCTGCCGTACTTGGCTTCGTTCGTGTTCCTGGTCTTCATTCTGCAGATTGCCTCGGGAATCTTGGCGGAAGCCGCCATCTCGATGATTGGACTGGGACCGCTCGATACCCAATCGTTGGGGATCATCTTGAACGACGCCAAGGCCAACGGAGCGCTGAGCGATGGGTACTGGTGGGGCATCTTCCCCTCCACGATCCTGATCACGACGATTGCCTTCTCTCTGTACCTGATCAACACCTCGATGGAAGGGGTCTTCAACCCCCGCTTGCGCAGGGAATAAACCTATGACCACTCCAGTCTTCGAGGTCGAAAACCTCAGTCTTCACTATCGCCTGCGTTTTGGTGCCAAGGTTCACGCCGTCACCAACGTGTCGTTCACGATGCAGCCCGGAGAAATCCTCGGCATCGCTGGCGAATCGGGATGCGGCAAGTCCACTTTGGTGAATGGCCTGATGGGCCTATTCATCCCCCCCCTCTACCCCAGCGGCGGAGATGTCAAGGTCGCGGGCGAATCGCTGATGAACCGCACGCCCCAGGACATCCGCAAGAATGTTCTTTCGCGCAAGGTGAGCATGATCCCGCAGGGTGCCTTCAACGCCCTCAATCCTACTCGTAGGGTGAAGGACATTGCCGCCGACGTGATTGCCGCCCATGAACACGGAGTGGATCGCGCCAGCACCCACGTGCGCCTGTTGGAACGCTTCAAGCTGTTCTTCGGGAAGGACGCGGACCACGTCCTGAACAGCTACCCGATCCAGCTCACCGCCGGCGAACGCCAACGGTCGGTGATCGGAATCTCGACCCTTCTCAACCCCGAGATGGTGATCGCCGACGAACCGACTTCGGCTCTGGACGTGAGCACCCAAAAAGTCGTGATCAAGATGATCTTCGACCTTTTGGATGCCGGCATTTTCAAGACGATGATCTTCATCACCCACGAACTTCCCTTGTTGCGGCATGTGGCGAACAACATCGCCATCATGTACGCGGGCGAGTTTGTGGAAAAGGGGACGGCCGATCAGATCGTGTTTGCTCCCAAGCACCCGTATACCAAGGCGTTGATGGGCGCGATGCTTTCAGCCGAACCGGGCCAAAAAGACCGCAAGCCGATCGCCATCGAAGGGGCTCCCCCCTCGCTGGCCAAGGAAATCCCCGGTTGCCGCTTCTCGGAGCGCTGCCCGGTGGCCCGTCCCGAATGCCGCACCAAGATCCAGGAACTCCGAATGTTCTCCGACCGCCTCGTGAGGTGTGACTATGCCGAATAACACTCCCATCTTTTCGGCCAAGAACGTCGTGCGGACTTTTGGCTCTGGCAAGAAGCTGATCAAGGCCGTCAACGACGTCAGTTTCGACATCGCCGACGGGGAAATCGTCTCGATCGTCGGTGGTTCGGGTTGCGGCAAGAGCGTGCTCGCCAAGATCATGCTCGGCCTCTACACCCCGTCCTCAGGAACTTTTGAGTACGAAGGCCACAAGATCACCAACCAGAAGGACCACTGGAACGAAGTCCAGTTCATCTTCCAGGATCCATTCTCTTGCTTCAACCAATTCTTCACGATCCGCTCGCAGCTGGAAGCCGCGTTCAAGATCAAGAAGGAAACGTTGACTCCCCAGCAGATCAGCGATCGCGTGGATGCCGGTTTGATGGCCGTGAACGTGGCTCCCAAGGACATCGAAGGCAAGTACTCCTTCGAGCTTTCGGGTGGACAAATGCAGCGCATGTTGCTGGCACGCATCTTTGCGCTACGGCCCAAGGTGCTGCTTGCCGACGAGCCCACTTCGATGGTGGATGCCTGTGTGCGCGCGAACATCTTGGACTACTTGATGAAGCTCAAGCAAGAGCTCAAGATGACCATCGTTTTCGTCACCCACGACATCGGGTTGGCGTATTACGTGTCGGATCGTCTGTTCATCATGCACGAAGGCAAGATCGTGGACCAGGGCAAGCCCGACGACGTGATCTTGAAGCCAACCAGCCCAGTGACCGTACAGCTGCTCGACGATATCCCTGAGATCCACAAGGAGTGGATCAAACGCTGACCGGCCCCTCGCGGCGCATACTCCCTCAAAAGCCCTTCTTGGACTCTCGACGTACCGCCGCGTACGCCTTCGAGTCCAAGAAGGGCTTTTTCGCTTCGTCTGCATCCACGATGGGCCGGTCAGTCTACAGCTGTCCTCGCGGCGCATACTCATCCAAAAGCAATTCTTCGACTCTCGACCTACCGACGCGTACGCCTTCGAGTCCAAGAAGGGCTTGTTCGCTTCGTCTGCATCCACGATGGGCCGGTCAGTCTACAGCTGCCCTCGCGGCGCATACTCAACCAAAAGCAATTCTTCGACTCTCGACCTACCGACGAGTACGCCTTCGAGTCCAAGAAGGGCTTGATTGTTTGTCCCATTTCCTGCGGAACTAGGCAATTGTCTTGGTATGAAGGCGAGTCGCTTCTCGGATCGGCTAACTGTGCGGCCGGCCGCTAACATCGACAGCAAGAGTACTTGTTTGTCCATTGGTGTTTGGTTTCCCATGAGGAGGGTTGCAAACAGGCCTTGGAAAAGGGCCTTGTCGTTACTCACCTACGGCTGTGCGAGTGACTCACCTGGATTCTTTCCAAGAACTCCCTCAAACAAGCTGATCGTATCAGACTTCCGTTGTCCGAGTCACCCCTTTGCTTCACTTCCTAAATTAAATGTTGCGATATTAAATGTATCGACATATATTAGTTCCGTGACCATCGACCACGAGATTCGGCAAAGCCACTGGAAGAGCCCAATCCAAAAGGTTTTGGTGAACATTTTGTTCACCAGCCGCTTTTTGGAAGACCGCACCGCCAAGCTCCTCAAACCCCACGGGCTCACGACCCAGCAGTTCAACATCTTGCGCATCTTGCGCGGTCGTCAGGGCCAACCGGCGACGGTCAAGCTGCTTACGGAACGGATGTTGGACAAGTCCAGCAACGCCTCGCGGTTGGTCGACAAGCTTTTGGAAAAGAAACTGGTGCGTCGCGAGACCGATCCCGACGACCGTCGGGCGGTAGAAATTCGCATCGAGCCCGACGGGTTGGATCTTTTGGAGAAGCTCGACCACCAACTCGAAACACTGGAGAAAGCCTCAAATCCCTCGAATTTTTCCGACCAGGAGGCTGCCGAACTGTCGCGGCTTCTGGATCTGTTCCGCAACTCGCTGCGCGAACCCCCTTCGCCTTTGTCCTGAACCCTCTCCCCTACCACACACAAAAGGAACCCAATATGTCAGAAACCCATTTCACCAACTCGCCCCTGGCCGTCGAACTCGAGGCCGGATCCCACTTTGCCTGCACCTGCGGCAAGAGCGCCAAGTTCCCCTTCTGCGACGGCTCGCACAAGGGTTCGGGCCTGGCTCCCAAAAAGTTCGAGATCGACGAAAAGAAGACCGTCTACCTGTGTCGCTGCGGCAAGTCGGGAAATTCTCCATTCTGCGATGGCACCCACAAGAAGGGTTGAACAAAGTCAATTTCTGTCGCGTGCGACAGGGATCGCCCGCGCCAGCCGGACGGAGGGCCACAGGCCGGGGCATCCCCGGCCTGTAGGGTGCGGGCATGCCCGCACCGAGGCCGAATGGCCGAGCCTGTAGGACCGCTACGGCAATCAAGCCCAAGGCGGGGCCACCTTCAGGTGGCCAAGGCGGCCCCACCGGGGAGGCGCCCTCATGATTTGGCTCACAGTCGGTGGGGAATCAAGATCGCAGAAGCAGGCGTTCAAATTCCGACACCACATCGGCCAAGTCGTGCCCCAGGGCCATCTGGCGGGGGGCGTATCCGGCGCGGTGCTCCAGCGCCCGTAGACATTTTTTGGCACAGTCGGTCGCCGAACCGGGGAGGAACAGCTCTCCTGTAGCACCTGGCACCACCAGTTCCGGGATCGCCCCCGCATCGGCACCCACCACAGGGAGACCGCTTGCCAGGGCTTCCAAAAGAACAATTCCCTGCAGCTCGTGGGGCGAAGCGGTCACGAAGGCGTTGGCGCTGGCATAGTGGACGGGCAGATCCCCGTGCTTGATCGGACCGGTGAACCGAACCCGCTGGGGGGCCATTCGTTCCAAATCCTTGCGAGCCGGGCCATCTCCCGAAACCACCAGCCAGACCGTTTCGGGAAGGTGCCTCATCGAGTCCAACACCAGGTCGCAACGCTTCGATCGATGGAGCCTCCCGTGGTGCAACAGGACTTGGGCGTCCGGGGGAATGCCCAGTTGGCGCCAGTACCCGGGAACACAATGGCGGGGATGGAACCGTTGGGTGTCGACCCCGTTGGAGAGGCATCGGATCTCCTCCCCCACCCCCTGGTCGACCAATAGCTCGCGGGCGAAATGGGAGGGCGCTGTTACCCGATCGGCCCGGCGGTAGAACCGGACCATCGCCCGGTAGGCCAGGCGCGACAGCCATTTCTCTAGCGGGGCGAGGAGGGGATTGTTGGCGGTGGCGGTAGTGGGCAAGTAATGGTTGGTGGCCAAGTTGGGAATCTCCCGTCGGTGGGCCTCGGACAACAGGCGGCTTCCGACCAAACTCGGATTGTTGATCTGGATCGCATCGGGACGGAAATTGTCCAGGATCTGCGCCACTTGGGCACAAGGGAGCGAAAGCCGGAAGGTGGGATAGAGGGGATTGGGAATGGAGCGCAGGCGATGGAGGACGATCCCTTCCACCTCTTCCCGGACCGGTTGGCCTTCGAAGGACGAGGTGATCACTTCCACTTGGTGGCCAAGTCCACAGAGTCCTTTGGCGAGGTTCGAGGCGAACACACCTTCGCCGCAAACAAAGGGCGGAAAGAGCTCCGTCTGTACCAGAATGCGGGACGGCATCCTGGTCAAGTTGTCGGTTTCCCCTTTAGGATCGGCGAGGGATCGGGCCGCAATCGTGTCTTGGACATAGAATCCATTCAGGAGTGGAGGATCGGTTGATTCTATATTAAAAAACCATTCCTTCTTGATCCCATCGATCCGATTACCCCCATCAAACCAAAGCGACTCCATGACCTCCCTCACTTTCCTCAGATACCTCAAGACCGTGGCAAAGAGTCTTTGCACCCAAAAGGTCTTTCTGTTCACCCGGGACTACATCCTTCGCCGCAAGCCCTATCCATTTAGCGTGACCCTCAATGTCACCACGGCCTGCAACCTGCACTGCTCCTACTGCGAGATCCCCAGCCATGCGCTCCAGGAGCCTTCGATGGAAGATCTGGTGCGGCTGGTCCGCTCTCTGGGTGATCGCACGATCCATTTCAACCTGACCGGCGGCGAACCGTTGCTGCGCAAAGATTTGGGGGTGCTGGTGGACGCCATCAAAAACCTTCCCGGCCCCACCTACCTGACCTTGTTCACCAACGGCAAGCTGTTGTCCAAGCGCAAGGAGGTGCTGGAGCGCATCGACGAGACCTTCATCTCCTTCGACGGCTCGCGGGAATTCCACGACCGCCGGCGTGGCGCGGGCTCCTTCGACGGGGCCATGGAAGCCATGCGGACCTTGGCCGAAATGGGCAAGACCTACTCGGCCACTTGCGTGCTGGGTCGCGGATCGGAGCAGGAACTCGACTTCATCTTCGAGCACGCCACCAAGCACGGGTTCAAGGTGGGTTTCATTCCCGTGCGGGTCTATTCGCGGTCGCCTGAAAAGCTCGACGAACTGGAGCCGACTCCCGAAGAGATGCACCGGATGATCGCGCGGATCAAAAAGTTCCCGCTTGCTTCCAACTCTCCCCGAGGTTTGGATCAGTTGGCCAAATGGCCCCAACAACCCACGTTGGACCGCCCCTGCATGGGAGGGACGACCTTCTTTGCCCTAGAGGCCGACGGCCGACTTTACCGTTGCTGCGAACGCCGCCCCGAACAAAAAGTGCCCGAGCCCATCGACCCGGACAGGGCGCTGGAATGGGTCGAGCGGGTCCCGCGTGATCCTTGCGAAGGCTGTTGGAACATCGAGGGAATGGAGATGACCATGATGTTCTCGCTGGTCCCCAGCTCGCTGATCAAGCTTGTCAAGAACGCGCGCGTGAGCCATGCCATGCGCAAATCCCACTGATCCAAGGTAACCATGCAACCCTACAGCCTCCGCAAATCCTTCAAGGTCGTCCGCATCCTAGCCCGGGCCTATGTCCGCCATACCCGCAAGGGGACGCCGCTCTGGGGCCATCTGTATGTGACCCGCAAGTGCAACCTCGACTGTGATTACTGCTTCTTCAAGGATTCGGCGAAAAAGGATCTTGGATTGACCGACCTTTGCGCGGTGCTGGACAAGATGCGCTCCATGGGGGTCGGGTTCTTGGCCTTCCACGGCGGCGAACCCACCCTCCGCAAAGATTTTCCCGAGATCGTGCGTCATGCCCACAAGCTCGGCTTTTTCACTTACCTGAACACCAACGGCACCCTTTTGGATGCCGCCTACATCGACCGCATCGGGGCGGCGGGAATCGACGTTGTGAACCTGTCGGTGGATTCCATGGACGTGTTCGCGCCCTCGTGCAAGGACATTGCTCACACCCACGCTGCCGTGGAGCAACTGATCGAAGCGCGGGGCCGCTACAAGTTCGAGATCACAGCCAACTTCGTGCTCAACAACCAAAACACCGAGCTGTTGGAAGCGACCCTCACCTACCTGGATTCGCTCTCGATCCCGCTTTCCATCGGGTTCATCGTGCGCCATCCCACCTGCACCACCCAACCCCCGAACATGTTCTTCGACCAGCCCGCCGACAAAGCCAAGCTGTTCGCGATGCTCGACCGCATCGTCCAATGGCGCAAGGAGGGTAGAAACATCATCGAACCCATATCCTACTTTGAAGCCATCAAACAGTTCGTCGACGGCAAACTCGATTGGCAGTGCCTGGCCGGCAGGGATTCGATCGGCGTCGACACTTTGGGCGAACTCAAGTTCTGCGGCACCCTAGCTTCCGAAAAAATCTCCATCCACGACTTGACCGAAGCCTCGATGCGCGACCTGTATGGAATGCGCAAAGCCAAGTACGGGGAGTGCGAAAAGACCTGTCTGACCAACTGCCGCTTCGTCACCCAGTACTACTACAAGCACCCGTTGCGGTTCATCCGCGAGGTGGCTTCGGTGAGGCGTCGTCTGTTCGGGCGCCCCGCGAGGTGATCCCCAATCGCGCCCACTTCGTCTGGGTGGGCGCAAATCTGCCCTGGCTCCACTCGCTGGCTCCGCTATCGGCGGCACGGCACGGGGGGTTCGACGAGGTGATCCTTCACCACGACCAAAATCTGTCGCCCTCGGCCCGTGACAGCCTGCGCGGCAAGGTCCAACTGTGTGAATTGGATCCCCAAGAGGCCATTGTCTACCGGAAGCTGGGACCCACAGCATTGGCCAACCATCTGCGCCTGCGGATCCTTCGCGACCTGGGTGGAGTGTATTTGGATATGGACACCTTGACCATTTCGTCCTTTGGAAAGCTGCTGGGCCATTCCTTCTTTTGCGGGCGGGAGCGAGTGGTCTTTTCAGAATCCCTGTTGCATAGCCGCAATCCACTGCGCTGGACTTCGGCCGTCGCCAAAACCAGCCTGCGCAGAATCTGTCGGTGGATGCCCCGGGGAGTCCGGTTGTTCCAGACCATTGCCGGGAGTTTTGAGAGCCACGTCAGCAATGCCGTCTTGGGATCCCTCGCCGGCCACCCGATCCTTTCTGAACTGCTGGAGGAAATGGAGCGACGGATCAAAGCCGCTCCAGTCCGTCCCAAGGACTTGGGAGTCAGGCTGTTGCAAAAAGTCGTCGAAAGGCGGCCACAGAACGATCGGCATCCCCTGGTGGTGCTTCCCGAGCCAACCTTCTACCCTCTCCCACCCGACATTTCGGCGCATTGGTTCCGGCCAGGATCGGTTTGGGATTGCCTCGATCGGCTGGACCCCGAGACCCGATGTGTCCACTGGTACGCCTCCCTGGTGCCGTCTTCCCAATACCTCGCGGTGGACCAAGACTGGGTCTGGGCGCACCGGCACCGGGTCGGGTTGGCCGAATTGGTGTCGCGTTTGCTACCAGAAGTCCGGTAGGCGAATGGAATTGCTGCGGCAAGTCAATTTCTGTCGCATGCGACAGGAATCGCCCGCGCCAGCCGGACGGAGGGCCTGTAGGGTGCGGGCATGCCCGCACCGAGGCCGAATGGCCGAGCCTGTAGGAGGGCGGCCCCACCGGGGCGGCGCCCGGGGTTCGATGCGATCCATGCACCACCCTAACGGGAATGCGCGACCGATTCGATCAATAAACGACAACCTCGTTGATGCGTCCCCATAGGATCAAATTGCTTGGCCCTTTGAGAACGGTGATTTTGATCTTTGAGGCGGATATTTTTGCAAAAGTCCAGTGATTGAGAATGGCTGTATTTTTGCGTGCTTTGATCAATACGGTCCAGGTTGTACCATTCCACACCGAAATGTTGTAATCGCTGATCGGCCAACCTTCGGATGTGTAAAGATCAATGGCGCTAAAGGCTTTTGAGGCGCCAAAATCAAGAAGTACATATTGGTCGTCGCGAACGCCATCGAGTGGAATTCCGTTGGTCCAGCTCCAATTGGGGCCCGCCGTGGTCAAAATGCTGCCATCGTTGATGCGAGCTGGGCTATAGGCTGGCGAACCGCCATAGGTGCTGGAGGCCGTGACGGTGGCGAGTCGGGCGATATTCACTCCATAGCTTGCGCCAACAACCGTTCCGGAAATAGGAATTTGAACAACAATTGGTAGTGGCGTGGGTGTTTCCACTTCTACAGGTGCGACAGAGCTGGAATTGATGTTTCCATCACCAAAATTCCATTCCACTTCAGATTGATCGCCGTAACTGGCTCCTTTGAATTCAACCGGCAAGACTCCCGCATGGCTCAAGGCCACCGAGAAGACCAAAGCACTCGCAATTTTGATTGTCGTTTTCATGGATGATTTCCTGATTTGATTGGATCGACTCTTTGTCAGAAATTGACAAAGCTTTCGCAATGGTTCCGATGGGGAACCAGGTTTGGTGCCGAAGGATTCCGGCAACAGCGATTTGGGTACGAGAACGGTTCGATTCCTCCTCGTACTGGCTAGATCATGGGTGTGGACAAATTTTGGTTACAGCGAAGTTCCCATCACTTCGACTTCGTTGAAGCGCACATAAATATTTTGGGACGCGGGACCTTGGCGGCCGATCAAACGCACTTTGGAGGCGGTGACTGGGGTCGCCAGAGGAACGGAAAAGACGGTGGCCGTATTGCCGCGGATTTGTTGGACGGGAGTCCAAGCCGCACCGGTCCACAGTTCGATGTCAAAATCGGAGATTTCCCAGGCCTTGGCCGTGCGGATGTTGAAGCTGGAAATCGAGAACGCCGCCCCCAGGTCGATGATGACCCACTGGGGGATCTGACCATCGGTGGTGGCCAAGTGGGAGTTGGACCAGCCATTGGCGGGGTTGGCCGCCGTATTCGTGTCGCCATCGGTGATGTTGCTAGGTGAATAGCCTGGATAAGTTGATTGCGCGGTGACCGAAGCGCGAAGGGCCACGTTTTGGGGCTTGGCAGGAACGGCTCCATTGACAATTTCTGGCACAACCGTTGTTTGGGTCGATTGGACCGCGATGGGCGGAAGAAGGGTGTCGGCGGCCCCGATGCGCGTCACCGACAACCGGTAGGTTCCGGGAGGAATGTTCGCCAAGGTGTAAGTGCCGTTGCTGTCGGCAAGTGTCAGGTACGACGTGCCGGGGATCGAGACGTAGACCTGTTGCGAGGGTTGGCCCAAAACCACCTTGCCACTCAGGGCCCCCGGACTCTTGAGGGTGTCGAACAGGCGATGAGTGCTGGTCTTTTGGACCAGGTTCTGGACCACAAGCCCCAGGGTGTCGCTTGGACTTGTGTATTCGGCTTCCAGCGAATAGGTCCCTTGGGGGATCTTGTTGAACAGATATTGTCCATTCGCATCGGTCACGGCGCTGTCCAACGCTTGGACCGGTTTGCCGTTTCTTGACACCGAATCAGACGGGTAAATCTTCACCAGGACACCATCCATGCGCCGCCCCAAGTGCCCATCGACCAAAATCCCCGAGATCTGGCCCGAGGTCGTCTCATCGGTGCCACCACCCACTCCCCTCTCGAGACTGCAGGCGAAAAACAAAGGCAAGAGAATCCAGAGAGATTTGATCATGCCTCACCCACATGGATGGAGTTGGGAAACAAAAGGATGTCCAATTGGCAAACGCGATCGGCAGGGTCGGAATCTTTGTGGACCAGCGAGCGCACTTCCGATCGCAGCTTCTCGATTCTTTTTTGGATTCTTTGGTAGCCTTGGGCCGAAACGTAGAGGGTGTTGGTGCTGATGCTCTGGGGCATCGTGCGATTGTGCATGATGGCGTGCTTGGCCAGGTCCAAGCACTTGAGCTGGTAATTGCGCACATATTCTTCGCCAGCGTACGGCGGAGTGCTGATCGCTTTTTGGGTGGGCTTCCAAATGCCGTCCGCTTCTTTTTGGATCAGCTCGAGGTCTTGGAGGAGCTTGACCGAATCCTTGCATAGCTTGGGAGTGATCGGGGGCCAAATCATTCGCGCCAACGCGGCATAATCCTGGGTAAAGGGAATGATGGCGATCAAGGCGCGCACGACTCCATGATGCCACTGGGAGTAGTACTGCCGGTAACGCTCGGTCAAGGTGGTTTTGGGGGTGCGGTTCAAGGCGATGAGCTGGTCAAAATAAAGCTCGCGCTCCCCCGATTCCTCGGCCTGGTTGAACTTGACCAATACGGTAAAAAACCGAGATTCGTCGGTGTCCAGACCCAACAAGGCGATGAAACGATCCAGAAAGGTCTTGCTGATCTTGTTGCCTTGCAAGATCCCCGCGAAAAAGTTGCGCGAGTTGGGCAGGCCGATCAGCCGGCAGACCTCGCTTTTGCTGAGGGAAGGATCTTCGGCATGTCGCGCTTCGTACCAATCCGACAAGTAGCGTCGGAAATCGTTGTACTCGAAGACGTTGACTTTGGTTTCCTTCCGGATCATGGAGCAGAAGATCGGAAGATCCTTCCATTCGCGCAAGGCACGTGGTGTGTATTTCCTATGCACACCTGTAGGATCGGGCAGTCTTGATGTGTCAAGGACGCTGGCGTGCTAGCCGGACGAAGGGCCGAAGTCCGGGTCCCCCGGCCTGTAGCCCGCACCGAGGCCGATTGGCCGACCACAATACGGCAATCAATCGAGGTGGGTCCACCTTCAGGTGGACAGCCCGTAGGACCACTGCGGCAATCAAAAACCAGGCGGGGCCACCTTTAGGTGGCCAAGGCGGCCCCACCGGGGGGGGGCGCCCAAAATTTTGGCGACAAGAACTGTCCTAAGGGCCTGTCAAGAAATAACCCCTCCAATCTCGTCGGATCTTGGCCGCCCACCCAGCCCAGGGGTAGGCGTCCCGGCTTCTCCGGTTGCTTCGCGGTGGGCGAAAAAATCTCTCTCCGCCATTTGGAGGACTTATTCCTTAACAGGCCCTAAGCGTGCTTTCCTGCCGGTTGGGCCCGTCCCTTGAGTTCCAAATCTGGCAAGAACCAGGCGCCCAGCATCGAGAGGGCCGAGAGGATTCCCGAGACCCAAAAGATCTCCGAGAGAACGTGGGCGTACTCCTCGGGCGATAGATGCCCGTGCCCTTGGGACACATGGACCGCGAAGATGGCTCCCAAGGCGGCGCTGCCCACCGCGCCTCCGATTTGACGGGTGAATTGGGCCAGGGCCGTGGCTTGGCCGATCACGCGCGGTTCGACGGCGTTTTGGACGGCAAGGGAACCCAAAACGAAGGTCGGGGAAACCACCACTCCGGCGATGGCGAGTTCCAAGATGAACAACCACGAGGGCATGGAGTCGGAAACCATTGCCAACGCAAAAAAGGCGAGAACCATGGCGGGACAAGCATAGAGGAACACGAACTTCACCCGGCGGCGACGGGAAGCGATTTGGCCAGCCATCATCGAGCCGATCATCACACCAATCGTCATGGGAATGAGGGACATCCCGGCTTGGGCAGGACTGAATCCACGGGCATTGACCAAGTAGAGCGGCGAAAAGATCACCATCCCCATGAAGGCGGCTCCATGGAGGATCAAGATCCAGTTCATGGCCTGGAAGGTGCGCTCCTTGTAAAGGCGAAGTTGCAACAGCGGAGTGCGGCTTTGGAGCACCACCACCACGAAAATCGCCAAGAGCGCGAGGCCCGCGATGAACAAACCAAAAATGACAGGATCTGTCCAGGGCTTCCAGTGGCCACCCAGCGAAAGGGCTAAAAGGAGCGGGACCAAACCGGCCATCAACAAGGCGGCCTGGCCCAAATCCACATGTCCCCCCGGATGCGCGGCCGCTTTGCGCGGCATGCGCGTGAACAAGATCCACAACGCCAAACTGCCCACCGGAACGTTGACCAAAAACACCCACCGCCAACCCGCGATCCCGGGAATCCAGGCCCCCGCCCGATCCGTGAGCAATCCGCCCAACAGCGGTCCCACCAAACTAGCAAGCCCCCAGACCGAACCGATCCAACCTTGGTAGCGAGCCCGCACGGCGGGAGGGAATAGGTCGGCGATGACGATGAAGGCCATGGCGAACAATCCCGAACCCCCAATGCCTTGGATGGCTCTGGCCAGGATGAGCTGGTCCATGCCATCTCCGAGCAACGGCAAGGTTCCGGCGATCCCGGCCAACCCGCAAAGGATCGAACCCATCAGAAAAATCCCGATGGCTCCGGCCTGGACCACGAAGTGCTGGCGCACATCGGCGAGCTTGCCATAAATGGGCACCAAGGCGGTCGAGGTGAGCAGATAGGCGGTGGTCACCCACGAATAGCGCACCAACCCATGCAGATCCAAAACGATCCGGGGCATGGCGGTCGATACAATGGTTTGGTCCAGGGCGGCCAGAAACATGCAGACGAGCACGGCCGCAAAAGTCCAAGCTTCGGCGCGACTGGGAGTGTGGGAGGCGTTCATGGGTTGGTAAGGTAGTAGGCTTGCGGTCCCAGGTCGAGTTTGGCCGTGACCCAACAGCGAGAAGCCCCCTTACGAGAGTCCCCTATCCAAGAAGTGCTCAGTTTCCTTTGGTCGAGTCGGGTTTGGGGGGAGTGGTGGTAGAGGGAGTGGAGGGAGTGGAGGGAGCCGACGTTGCCGAATCCGGGACACCCTTGGCAGGTACCGGTTCCCCGACTTCGGTTGAGGAATCGTCCTCGGAATCGTCCGATTCTTCCGCCTTGCCAGAATCTGTCGGGGCGCCCAACCCTTTGAACAACCGAAGGTTCTGCAAGATGGCCGCCTTGCGAAATTGCATGAAGCGGTTCGAACCCACCGGGCTCACTTTGAGCGGTTTGGGGAGGACGGCGGCCAGACGGGCGGCTTGGTCCAAATCCAATTGGGAGGCGGGAATGCCAAAAAATGTTTGGGCGGCGGCTTCGGCGCCGTAAACGCCCTTGCCCCATTCGATCACGTTGAGGTAGAGCTCGAGGATCCGATTCTTGGTCAGGAAGTGTTCCAGCGCGATGGTGTACAGGGCTTCTTCGGCCTTGCGGGAAAAGCTCTTGGTGGGACTGA
>CAIKAA010000357.1 GCA_903825275.1 uncultured Fibrobacterota bacterium
CCGGGCCAGTTCGGACAAGTGCATTCCATTGGTGGTCAACCCCACCGATACTCCCTCGATCTCGCACAGTCCTTGGGCGATTTTTAAAAACTCGGGACGAACGGTCGGTTCGCCGCCCGTAATCCGGATCGAATCGACCCCCAAACTCACCAATTCACGGGTAATTCTTAACAATTCTTCGGGGGTCAACAATTCGGATGGACTCGCAAATTTGGCGTGTTCGGGCATACAATAGACGCACCTCAAATTGCAGGCCTCGGTAAGAGAAATCCGCAACTTGCGGGCTCGGCGCCCGTGCTGGTCCAACAAGATTTTGGAATCCGGATTCGCTCGCGCGGCGATCACCATGGATAAAAGTCCAAACTCGTCCCCGATGCCACAACCTCGGTTCCCGGATCGACTTGGACAAAACCAGCCGACCCCACCAATCCGGCCCAATCCCCCGATCCATCGATCTTGACAGGAATTGCCCTAAGCCTCTCCAGGTCCCAGCGCACAGGAACGAATCGGGTCTTCCCGACGGACCGCTGGACAGATTCAGCTATCTCGATGCGCTGCTTGCGCGAGGGCAATCCCGTGGCTCGTTCCAACAATGGGTGAATGTGCCGGGCCAGACAAGTCATCGCCGAGACGGGATTTCCCGGCAACCCGGCAACCAATCCCCCCTTCGGGGCTTTCCCGATCCAAAGTGGCAATCCTGGCTGTTGGGCGACTCCATGCAGGATTTGGACCACTCCCAAAGAGGTGAGAATCGAGGGAAGAAGATCCCACTTCCCCATCGAAACCCCGCCCGACAAAATGACGATTTCGAAGGCATCCAACATTTCGGTCAAATTCTGTCGTAGCGTTGCCTCCTCGTCGGACACATGGAGCAACTCGGCGCGGCCAAGCCCGGCTGCTTCCAACGATGCCGCGATTCCCCACACGTTCGATTGCCGGACTTGGTGGGCCAACGGCTCAGTTTGGGGCGGTACCAATTCGTCGCCGCTCGAAACCACCACCACACGAGGCCGGTGCCGCACCAACGGTTTTGTGATTCCCAGAGAGGCCAAAGCCGCCACCTCGACCGGACCGAGGCGCCTACCGATGGGCAAGACCTCGTCGTGCGCGCGACGATCGCGACCGAGCGCGTGGACGTTGGCCCCAGGACTCAATTCCGAAACCTCGACGCGCATCCGCGAGGCATCCAATCGCGTGGTGCGCTCCACAGGGATGACGGTGTCGCAACCCAAGGGAAGCACCGCCCCCGTCATCACTTCAAAACAGCCTTGTGGATCAAGAAGACTTTTCTCGACCTCTCCGGCCCGGGCCTCGCCGTGAATGACATATTCCGTCTGCCGCTTCCCAAAACTCGAGGAACACAGGGCATAGCCATCCATGCAAACCCGGTTGTAGGGAGGGACAGGTCGATCTGCCAAGACCGATTCTGCCAAAACTCTACCCAAGGCTGCGTGCAAATCCGTTCGTTCCACACCCAAGGGGAAGGAGAATTCTCCCAGGACCTGGTCGACCCGTTCGACCGCCATCCCCCCCGTTCGGCCTGGCCCTCCGTCGAAGAACGAATTTGTCATGGTTTGAGTTATCCCGATTCCCAAAGTCGATCTGTTTTGGCTTGGAAGCGACCAAACCCCCAACGGATGGGATTCGGAATTCGAGGAACCGATCCTCGCCCCAGATTGTTCGCTTCGCACGCCTGGTCCAAAACTACTCGATCAAGGCCCGACTGTCCTTCTGCGCCCGTGATTTTAGGGGCATCCCCAACCAACGGTTCATCCCAAACTCCCTTCAACCCAAGTGAACATCGCTTTTCCGCCGCGGCACCTCGCTTAAAGATCAAGTTTTTCGTCGCTTGATCCAACAATCCACCAATCGTCCAACGGTGACATCCGACGGGTGAAGCGTGAGTCATTCTAGGGTTTCACATGGTCTCCCCAACCGATGCCCTGAGCCGAAAATGCGATTAGCTTGTGGGTCATGAATCCAAATCTCACCCATGTGGACGAGACCGGAATGCCCTCCATGGTCGATGTGGGAGGCCGAAACCCGACACGCCGCGACGCCACCGCCCAGTCCATCTTGGTGTTGCCGATCGAGGTGCGTGCGCTTACCAAAGGCGGCGAAATCTTCGCCCCCAAGGGTCCGGTTTTCGCGACCGCGATCATCGCGGGAACC
>CAIKAA010000358.1 GCA_903825275.1 uncultured Fibrobacterota bacterium
CTTCCAATCGACGCACCAAGTCTTCGACCTGTACTTCATCCACAGTGTCTTCGGGAGCTTCGCGCTGCGAAGCGAGCCGAGTTGCAGATTACAGGTCGAAGCTCAATACCCCTCTTCCAGGCGACGAACCAGGTCTTCGACCTGTACTTCATCCATCAACACCTCGCGGGCCTTGGATCCGCGGTCGCGTCCGACGATGCCCATGCGTTCCAATTGGTCCATCAACCGGCCGGCACGGGCAAAGCCCACTTCCAAACGCCGTTGTAGCATCGAGACGCTCCCCTGTCGGGTCAGGGCCACCATGCGGGCTGCCTCGCCGAATTTCACGTCGAGCTTGACCGGGGCATCGCCTTCATCGTCGCCGTCGCCCTCGGGTCCGTCGCCCAAATCAAAACTTTCGATCATGGGGAAGACCACGTTTTGGGAGCTGGCTGCCAAGGCCGCCGCTTCGGCTTCCTGGTCGGAAACAAAGGCACCATGGATCCGCACTGGTTCGGGGGCTTCAATCCCGCGGAAGAGCATATCTCCCCGACCCAGCAAGTCTTCGGCGCCCTGCTTGTCCAAAATGGTCCGGGCATCGATTTGGCTCGCCACCTGGAAAGCGATGCGCGTGGGCAAGTTCGCCTTGATCACACCCGTGATCACGTTGGTCGAGGGACGTTGGGTCGCCAAGATCATGTGGATGCCCACCGCACGTGCCTTTTGGGCGATCCGCGCGACGTTGGTTTCCACTTCCTTACCCGCCACCATCATCAAATCGGCAAATTCGTCGACAATCAAAAGCAGATAGGGCATTCTCGCCCGGTCTTCTTCCACCACGGTTTCCGGCAAGCTGTTGGCTTCGTACTTGTCGTTGAACCCCGCGATGTTGCGGGTGCCCGCCGTGGCCAAAACCTCGTAGCGCCGGTCCATCTCCATGGCGGTCCATTTGAGGGCTTGGACGGCTTCTTCGGGCTTGGTGATCACCGGCGACATCAGATGGGGAATTTCGCTATAGGTCGACAACTCGACCACCTTGGGGTCGATCAAAATCATGCGAAGCCGCTCGGGGGACTGGCTGAACAACAGCGAGCTCAAGATGGTGTTGATGCAAACAGATTTGCCCGAACCGGTCTGCCCCGCAATCAATAGGTGCGGCGCCCGCGCCAGGTCGGTGAAGGCAGGGTGGCCTGCGGTGTCTTTGCCCAGCACCACCGGCAACTTGAACTTGGGATCGCGAAACTGGGGAGCTCGCAACAGTTCTTTGATGTAAACGGTTTCGGGCCGCAAATTGGGGATTTCCACCCCGACCATCGCCTCGCCAGGAATGGGAGCCTGGATACGGATGCGCCGGGCCTTGAGGGCCAACGCCAAGTCTTCGCTCAGGTTGGAAATCTTGCGAACCGGGGTGCCGGGAGCCAATTCGATCTTGAAGCGCGTGATGACCGGACCCGGTTCGATCTGCAACACCTTGCCCGAAACATTGAAGTTCTTGAGCTGCAAAACCAGCTTGTCGGCCACCGCCTGGAGGGCTTCCTCATCGACTTCGGCGTCTTGGGGAGGAGGGTCTGGAAGAATGGACACATCGGGGATCTTGTAGCGGCTGGAGGCATCGGCATTGGCGGCCTTGGCCAACATCCGCGAATTTTGGGGCGAGGCGCTTTTGCGGGGCGACGGTCGCACCACCTTGGCCGGAATTCGGTCGGGAGGCGACTGGGGTTGGGTCGGTTCCGGCGCTTCTTCAAGATCCTCGGGCGATTCGTCAAAAACCGGTAGGGTCTCGTCCTCCGCCTCGGGAACCGCAGGTCGCCGACCCGAAGGCTCGGGACGCGCCGCAGGCTGGTCGTCAGTGGCAATTTGGGGCCGACGCGAAACCTTGGCGTGCACCTGTCGATCTTCCCATTCGTTGAGCATGTCGGCGCGGCGAAACTCTTCGTCCCGACGTTTGAGCTCACGGATTTCCAGTGGGTTGAGACCTGCCAAATCTTCGGGTCGCAGCGGGCGGTAGGCCGAAAGGTTGTTGTAGACTTCCAGCGCCTTGCCCGCCAGCTCCGGCGAAACGGGCTCGGC
>CAIKAA010000359.1 GCA_903825275.1 uncultured Fibrobacterota bacterium
CGCGCTTTGCGCTCGATTCGCCCAAGCGAATGGGGCGTCCAAGGAGGTCGTGGTGGGGCAGGCGGTCATGTGGGCCTATGTGGGAATTTCCTGCGGAGACCTGGTCAGCGGATTTTTGAGTCAAATTTTGTCCAGTCGTCGCAAGGTGATCTTGGGCTATCTGGTGTACCTGTCGGTCTTGGCGACGGTCTACCTCAAATCCCAGGGGTTGAGCGAATTCCAGTTCTACTTGCTGACCTTCCTGTTGGGAACAGGGGTTGGGTATTGGGCGCTTTTCGTCACGGTGGCCAGCGAACAATTCGGCACCGATCTGCGCAGCACCGCCTCCAACACGGTTCCCAATTTTGTGCGCGGTGCCGTGGTCCCCATCACCCTCGCCTTCACTTGGCTGTCTCCGGTTTGGACGGTCCCGGGAGCCGCCGCCTGGGTGGGCGGAGCTTGCCTTCTTTTGGCGCTTATGGGTCTCTACCACTTGAAGGAAAGTTTTGGAAAGGATCTGGATTATCTGGAAGGATGATACTTTGAACCTTCCATGATCTCTCGAATTTTCACCCAACGCGCAGGTACCCTGGGACTGCGCTTGGCCTTGGTCCTGGCCTTGGTCGCTGTGGCCGCGGGCTCGGCCTCGGCGCTGTTTCTCGTCTCCCTGGAATGGGTCACCCATTTGCGTTTGGCGCATCCGTGGCTTTTGCTGGGTCTGCCTTTGGCGGGTCTGCTCTCGGGCCTGGCCTACCACCATTATGGATCCGAAGTGGAAGCGGGGAACAACCGCATCCTTCAGGAATTGCACGACCCCAAGTCCTACATCCCTTTGCGGATGGCGCCCATGGTCTTGCTCGGAACATTAACGACCCACCTGTGCGGAGGTTCGGCGGGCCGCGAAGGCACTGCGGTCCAGATGGGAGGAGCCCTTTCGGACCAAATCGCCAAAAGATTTGGATTGGGGGGTGATGGGCGGAAAATGGCGCTGATGGCCGGGGTGGCGGCCGGGTTTGCCTCGCTTTTTGGCACCCCGCTGGCCGGAGCCGTGTTTGCGTTGGAATTCGTGGTCGCGGGGCACCGGCGCTTGCGGTTTTTGGTCCCTTGCGTCGTGGCCGCGTTGGCTGCCGACAAAATCTGTCTAGCCTGGGGCATTCACCACACACCCTATGCCATTTCCTTCTTCCCCCCCTTCACCGCCCTTGCCTTTGGAAAAGCGATCGTCGCGGGAGTGGCTTTTGGCCTGGCCGCGCGGTTGTTCGTGAAAATTTCCCACAGCGTTTCGGCCTTCACCAAATCGCGGATTTCCTGGGCCCCCGCGCGCCCCGCCTTGGGGGGGATTGCGGTCGCAATCTGCATCGCCTGGGCGGGATCGAGATATGCCGGATTGGGAATCCCCGTCATCTCGGAGAGTTTCGTCCAGTCCGTGCCGCCTTGGGATTTTTTGCTCAAGCTCTTGCTCACCGCCCTGACGGTCGGCGTGGGATTCAAGGGTGGGGAAGTGACTCCGTTGTTTTTTGTGGGAGCCACCTTGGGCAATGCCCTGGCCCCGACTTTGGGTCTTCCTTTCCCCCTATTGGCAGGAATGGGTTTGGTCGCGGTCTTTGGCGCGGCGGCCAACACCCCGCTGGCGTGCATCGTGATGGCGATGGAATTGTTTGGGTCCGCGGTGGGTCCGTGGGCGGTACTCGCTTGCGCGGCGGCGTTTTGGGTCAGCGGGAAGAAGGGAATTTACGCGACCCCACCCAGACCTTAGGCTCCGACCGACGATTCGATCAGCGCAAAGAAGCCTTCGGCCTTTTCGATTTCGGCATTCAATTTTGCGAGCAATTCAGGGATCGCCTCAAACTCAAGTTGCAAGATGGTGAAAATATTGGGATCGAGCTGCCACTGCACCAATCCCTCGAAGGCCCCAAAGCCAACGGTCTCGGCCATATGGCTGGAAAGCTGGACCACGGCGGCGAGTTCGCCCTGGGTGGGCGCGGTGGCTGGAGAAAGGTGATGGGCGATCGGGTCGCGCAGTTCTTCGGGCAAGCCCCACCGCTCCGCCAACATTCCGCCCAAGGCGGCATGGTCGATTTGGAGGTGTTTGCGCTCCAAAAGCGGGATCGGCAGGGCATTTTCTTCGGCGGCCTCCAAAAGAATCTGTTGGTATTCGGCATGATCCGCCCCATCCAAGATCAGCACGCCAATCTTGTGGAGAAGAGTGGCCATGAAAGCTGCTTCGATATCCAACCCCAGACGCCGTCCCACCTTGCGCACCACGACGCGGCTGGCTAGGGCGGCGGCGACGGAGTGGCGCCAAACCATGCGCCGATCCAAAGCGCCCTTGGCCGACTTTCCCAAAATTTTCAAGACCGAGGCCGACATCACCAGGGATCGAACCGTCTGAAATCCCAAAATCACGATGGCTTGATCGATCGAGGAGATGGACCGGGGGATTCCGTAAAAGGCCGAGTTGGCCAGTCGCAAGACCTTGGCGGAAAGAGCCAAGTCCTGGCTGATCAAGCGCGCCGCGGCTTCGGCCGAAGAGCTGGGATGGTTGAGAATTTCCAAAGCTCGGGCCACAATCGCCGGGAGGGTGGGGACTTGGCCCAGACCATCGACGATGGTTCGGAACTTGTCTGGGACCGGTTGGGTGGTGTGGCTTATCATGTGAAGCTCTGATTCTACCACTTCCTCGATCCCTACCGCCACCTCAACCTCCCCCAAGGTCGTGGCATTTTTCAGGAAATGAGGGTTTGAAAAGATCCTTGCACTCCAGACCTTCCCACAAGCCCCTGGTAAATGCTATATTTCGCGATTCTGTAACGACTTGCAAAGGGAGTAGGCACCGTGAAAGACGGAATCCATCCGAAATACAATGAAGTAGTGATCAAGGACATCTCGTCAGATTTCCAGATGATCACCCGCTCGACCAAGAGCGCCAAAGAACGCATCACGATCGAGGGCAAAGAATACCCGCTGATCGTCGTGGAAGTCTCGTCGGCTTCGCATCCGTACTACACCGGCAAACAGATTTTGGTCGACTCTGCCGGTCGTATCGATCGCTTCAAAACCCGCTACACCGAAGTGGTCGGCGCCAAGCGCAAGACCCGCGACGTGGCTCCGGTCCAAGCGGTGGCTGCCAAGCCGCTGTCCAAGACCAAGCAAAAGCTGCTCGCGAAGGCTTCGGCCCCCGCCCGGGTGGTGGCAGCTGCGGTTCCCGACGTCGAGGATGTCGCCGACATCGCCGACGCTTCCGACGCTTCGGCCGAATAAAGGACGTGCTCCGGGGGCTCTCCCTGGAGCGACCCTACCGTGATCGACAAGGCCCGGAGGGTTTTGGAAGAAGTCCGTGCGTTGGAAGAGGAAATGTCTCTTCCCGAAATCGTTTCGGACAACGCCCGTTTTCGCGACTTGGGACGCCGCCATGCCCGACTGGGTGGGGCGGCTTTTTTGGCTCGCAATTTCATCCAGTGGGAAAATGAACTGGAGGAATGGACACAAGCTTCTCGCTCCAACGATGCCGAGTTCGCCGTGGAAGCACGTCGCGAAGTGGCTCGTTTGGAATCCTTGCGTGAGTCCATGGAACAAGAGCTGCGTCTATCGCTGGTTCCCCGCGACCCCGCGGACGATGGCGCCTGCGTGATCGAAGTGCGTTCCGGCACCGGTGGCGATGAAGCCGCCTTGTTTGCCGGCGACTTGGTCCGCATGTACCTGCGCTATTGCGAGAACAACCACTTGAAAGCCACCTTGGTCGATGCTTCGGAAGGATCGGCGGGAGGCTTCAAGGAAGCGGTCTTGCAGATCGAGGGAGTCGGCTCCTTCGGGCGCTTCAAATTTGAAAACGGGGTCCATCGCGTGCAGCGCGTCCCCGACACCGAAGCCCAAGGTCGCGTGCATACCTCGGCGGCCAGTGTGGTCGTGTTGCCTGAACAGGATGACGAAATCGACATCGTCATCCATCCGAGCGACCTTCGCGTGGACACCTACCGCGCCCAAGGCGCGGGCGGACAGCACGTCAACAAGACAGAGTCAGCCGTGCGGCTCACCCATTTGGCGACCGGAATTGTCGCGGCTTGCCAAAACGAGCGCTCCCAGATCCAAAACAAGGAAACGGCGATGCGGATGCTCAAGGCCAAGTTGCTGGACAAGGCCCGGACGGAAAAGCGGGGGGCGGTCGATTCCGCTCGCCGCGAAGCCGTGGGCACCGGAGATCGGTCCGACAAGATCCGCACCTACAATTTCCCCCAAAATCGGCTCACCGACCACCGCATCGGGCTCACCTTGTACAAGCTGGATAGCGTGATGCAAGGCGACATCGCCGAAATCCTGGATGCCCTTCGGTTGGCCGATTCCATGGCGCGATTGGCCGAGCAATCTCGCCATGCCTGATCTCCCCACCCTCGGGGAAATTCTCAAGAAATCCGAGGAATTTCTTGTCCGCAAGTCCATCGACAATCCCAAAGGGGATGCGCGGCGGTTGCTGGCGCACGGGCTGGGCATTGCGCCCATGCAAGTTTTGCTGCAATTCGATCGGCCCCTGACCAACCCCGAGGTCGCCACACTGCGAACCTTGGTGCTTCGTCGCAGCCAGAACGAACCGCTGCAGCACATTTTGGGGACCGTGGGCTTTCGCCATCTTGAGATTCGCTGCGACGCGCGCGCCTTGGTCCCCCGGTCCGTCACGGAATCCATCGTCGACGAAGTGCTGGCGCGACTGAAAGGCATTCCCAAAGCCCTAGTCCACGAAGTGGGTGTCGGGACCGGCTGCATCGCCCTTTCGCTGCGCCACGAGCGCGCCGATTTGCGGGTGACCGGATCCGACATCTCTTCGGATGCCCTGGCCTTGGCCCGGCACAACGCCCAGATCTTGGGGCTTTGGGTTCCGCTTTTCCAAGCCGATCTGCTTGACGGCATGAAAGCCCAAACCCTCGATCTGGTGGTCTCCAATCCTCCCTACATTCCCACCAAAGATCTTGCTGGGCTTTCCGCCGAAGTCCGCGCCGATCCAAGCCTCGCCCTCGACGGCGGAGAGGACGGCCTGGTTTGCTTTCGCAAACTGGTGAACCAATCCTTCCAAGCCCTCAAGTCGGGTGGCTGGCTTTTGGCCGAACACGGCTTTGATCAAGGCGCCGCCACCCGCTCCCTCTGCGATACCGGTTGGGCAGAAATTGTCACCATCAAGGACCTTTCGGGCCAAGACCGCTTCCTGGCGGTCCGCAAGGCTTAGCCTCCCAGTGCCATCCGGGCCTGCGGGCTCCACATGGCCCATTGGCTGCGTCCCGATTGCTTGGCCAGATACAAGGCTTCGTCGGCGCGGGTCCACAGGTCTTGCCAATTTCCGGCGTGGGAGGGAAAGAGCGCGACTCCCACAGAAACACCGATGTCCACCGATCTCCCGTCGGGAAGTTCGACCGGCGAGGCATGGATCTCGTCGATCAAGCGCTGGGCCATCTTGCTGGCTTGTTCCATGTTCAAATTGGGCACAAGCACGATGAATTCATCGCCGCCCTTGCGGCAAGCGGTGTCGCCCACCCGGAGCGCTTGACGGATTCTGTCAGCGACCCGAATCAAGACCTCGTCGCCCACGGGGTGGCCAAAGGTGTCGTTGGTCATTTTGAAGTGGTCGAGGTCGATCATCACCAGACCCGTGCTGTCCTTGCGGCGGCGCGAATTGGCCAGCTCTTCCTTCACGCGTTCCAGGAAGTAGCCCGAACGGTAAAGGCCCGTCAAATCGTCGCGCAAGGCGGTTTCGCGCAGCCGTTCGATCAACCGGGCGTTTTCCAGGGCCAGCGCCGCTTGGGAGGCCAAGTCGACCAAGGGTTGCAGCACGTCGCGGGAAGGCGGCTCCAGGGTGTAGATGTTGTCCACGAACAAGACCCCCAATCGCCGCGATCCCATGCGGATGGGGATCCACAATCCCGGCAGGTGCGGGTGGGGAGCGGGTTTGTCGGAAATGGGCGGAAGGTCGGGGATTCCCTTCAAGGGAAAGACCCCCGAACCGGTGCGGGCGCAGATCGCGCTCTTGACCTTTTTGCCATTGTCGTCGAAGACGAAGATGGTGGCGCGATCGAAACCAAACGCATCCACGGCGGTGGTCACGAAATTTTCCAGCAACAGATTCCGGCCTTCGAGCCCCTGGAGCTTCCCCGAGGTTTCGGTGACCGCCGTCAAAAGAAAGGCTGCCCGTTCGGCTTCGCGGGAACGGCGCACGAACAAGGCTCCCAGCGCCAGGCTGCGCCCCAGCCGCAAAACTTTTTCCTCCAGATGAGGGGGAAGTTTTTGGTAGCAAACCAACACCAAAACGCCCACGATCTGGCTTTCCGCAGGCAGAGGGATTTGGATCTCCCATTGGTCGCCCATGTGGTGCTGCACCGCCAAATGTTTGACGGTCACCTCGTCGGAAAGCTGGTACAGAGGCATGAGGTCGGCCCCTTCTTGGCCGCCAAAATGGTCGACCACCGCCTCCTCGCGCAAGATGCGTTCCACCGGATCGAGCAGGTACAACCTGACCTGCTCGATGTCGTCGTGAAGCCCGTCCAAAATGATTTGGCAAGCGGCCTGAAAGGTCCGGTAACTGGAATCGGTGCCGCACATGGCCAACGCCGCCCGGCTTCCCAAGGCCGACAAATCTTGGGCTTCCACTTGGACCATCTGGGCGAGTCCGGTGCTGGAGGGGTCTTTGTGACTCATGCTTTCCGATCCCAGCCCATCTGCAAAATCGAGTGGAGTTCTTCGTCCACGGTTTGGGCGATCCCAATCCCGTGATCGTTGTAGGAATCACCCGCCACCAAGCTCCAAAGAATATCGGACAATCCGCGCGCCAAAACCTGTTCGATGGTCGCCCACATCGGATGGCTGGGGTAATTTTTGGCCACCTCCAAGGATTGGCGGACACGCTGGATTTCGGGGTGATCGCCGTGGCGGGTCCAAAAGCCTCCCAGGTGGGCGGGAACATCGCCCGAACTTTGGGACCAGATGTCCATAAAGGTCGCGCTGGTCATGTGCTTGATCAATTTCCAAGCCAGATCCTGGTTGTGGGAGCGCGTGGGAACAGTCAACAGCGAGCCTCCACCGCGAGTGATGCTTCCCCCGGGTCCAGAGGGAATGGGCAGGAAGGTGACGGGCCAACGCGACTCCACGGCCGCCGTCGGGTCGATTTGGTTGCGCAAGATCATCCAAGGATTTCCCACCAAAAAGGCGAAACGTCCTTCTTGGTAAAAATCTCGGGACAGGCGGTAGGGCTGGACCATTCCCGAATCTTCGTCGGTCCGGTTCACCCGCAACAGTTCGCCCAAATACTCCAGTCCTGGCCGGGAAGATTTGTGGGAAAGGATCTGCGGCCCTTCTTTGGCCAACAACTCGGTGAGTTTCCATCCCCCCGAGATCAGCCAGGGAGCCAAGTTGTGCAGGGTGACGGGTTCGGGTCGGCAGGTGATCCCCACCGGGAGAGGTCGGCGCGGGTCGATTTCCTGCTTGTTGGCCCGCTCGCCCAATTCGCTGCAAAACGACATGAAGCCGTCCCAAGTTCCCAAATTGCCGTCGCGAAGGTGGGTGTCCAAAATATCCCGGCGGGCGATCAGCCCTGAACATTCCACCACCCAAGGGACTCCCAAGCGGACTCCGTTCACCGTGGCGCACTCGCCCACCCAATCGGCCACCAAGGGGCGCGAGTCCAATCCCGAGGGGACCGGAGCCAATTGGCCCAAATGGGCCAGGGTCCCGATCCAACTTGAACCAACCTGCAACACATCGGGGGGATCGCCCCGTTTGAAGGCCCGCATGATCTCGCCCCAGGCATTCGACCAAGGAAGAACCCTCATTTCCAGGGCAAGCGATGGATGGGCCTTCCGAAAGGAGGCCACGGCCCGGTTGAAAAGTTTTCCTGTCCTGGAACCCACCTGGGTGGGCATGATCCAGACTCGCAAGGTTTGGTTGCTCATCGGTTGTAACTACAATCATCCCATTTTCTTACGATCTGGCAAGTCGTAGAAAATGGTCCGGATTTAGAGCGCGATCTTCCGGACCCCGAATGGTTTACGTATCTTCGACGGTTCCGACACCGTTTCGAGGAAATCCATGCTGTTAGACGCGATCTTTACCAAGCTCTTTGGAACCCCACACGAGCGCTACAACAAGAAATTGTCCCCCTCTGTGGAGGCCATCGCCGAGATGGAGCCTGCTCTGCGCGCCCTTCACGACGACGAACTGGCCGCCAAGACGATCGAGTTCCGGGAACGGCTGACCACCGGCGCCACCTTGGACGACCTGTTGCCCGAGGCCTTTGCCGTGGTCCGCGAGGCCGCCGACCGGCGTTTGGGCATCCTGAATATTTTGGATCCCAAGCACAAATTCGACGCCACAGGGCTTTCTGCCGAGCACCAGGAGTTGGTTCTGGCCGCCGCAGCGAAGCTGGAAGCCGGAACCGATGTGGTCGAAATCCGCTTTCCGGGGGCGCTCTACGAAGCTGTCCGCGTGATGTATCCCGAATCCCTCCCGCCGTTTCGCATGCGCGTCTTCGACGTCCAGATGCGCGGTGGGATGATTTTGCACGACGGCAAGATCGCCGAAATGAAGACCGGTGAAGGCAAGACCCTTGTCGCCACCACCGCCGTGTATGCCAACGCCTTGGGCGGCAAGGGCGTCCACGTGGTCACGGTCAACGATTACCTGGCCAAGCGCGACTCCGAGTGGATGGGGCGCCTGTACCGGTTCCTAGGGCTCACGGTGGGCTTGATCGTCCACGAAAAGACCGACACCCAGCGCCGAGAAGCCTACGGTTCGGACATCACCTACGGCACCAACAACGAATTCGGCTTTGATTACCTGCGCGACAACATGGCGCGCGATCCCGAAGAATGCGTCCAGCGCCAACTCAATTTCGCGATCGTCGACGAAGTCGACTCGATCTTGATCGACGAGGCGCGCACACCCTTGATCATTTCCGGCCCTGCCGAAGAGAGCACCGACAAATACGGCAAAGCCGACACCGTCATTCCTCTCCTGAGGAAGGATGTCCACTACACGGTCGAGGAAAAGCACAAGAACGCCATGCTCACCGACCACGGCGTGACGGCTTGCGAAAAGGCCTTAGGGCTCGACAACATGTACGCCGACACCAACACCGATTGGGTCCATCACTTGCAGCAGGCCTTGCGCGCCCATGTGATCTACAAGCGCGACGTGGATTACGTGGTGAAAAACGGCGAAGTGATCATCGTCGACGAGTTCACGGGCCGCACCATGGAAGGCCGGCGTTGGTCCGATGGCCTGCACCAAGCCGTGGAAGCCAAGGAAAAGGTGAAGATCGCCCGCGAGAACCAAACGCTGGCGACGATCACCTTCCAAAATTATTTCCGCATGTACAAGAAGCTCGGCGGCATGACCGGCACGGCCGACACCGAAGCCCAGGAATTCCACGAGATCTACAAGCTGGGCGTGGTGGCGGTTCCCACCAATCGCCCCATGATCCGCCAAGACAATTCCGACTGGGTGTTTCGCACCGATGCCGAAAAGCTCAACGCCATTTTGGAAGACATCCGCGACCGCAGCGCCTTGGGACAGCCGGTTTTGGTCGGCACCGTCTCCATCGAAAAGTCGGAAAAGCTTTCGGCCTTGCTGACCCGCCACGGCGTGGCCCACGATGTCTTGAATGCCAAGCAGCACCAGCGCGAAGCCCTGATCATCTTGGAAGCGGGAAGATTGGGCAAGGTCACCATCGCCACGAACATGGCGGGTCGCGGCACCGACATTGTCTTGCGCGACACCACCTGGAAAGACCTGTTGGCGCACTGGGTCGAAAAGGGAATGGCTCCCAAGGACTTGCCTTCCGAGCCTGCACAGCAAGACGCGGCTCTGCTTGCCCATTGGGCCGAGCGGACGCTTGACGAAAAGGGCAAGACCAAGTTCCAAGGCACGTCCGACGAAAAGCTCGCGATCTTGAACAAGATGCGCGCCGAGCAGGAACTTCCTCCTTATCCGGCCCCATGGCTCTTGCGCGGCAAAGACCAAATTTCTTGCCGGAGTTTTGGCGGATTGCACATTGTGGGCACCGAACGCCACGAGTCCCGGCGTATCGACAACCAGCTGCGCGGTCGTTCCGGTCGCCAAGGCGACCCCGGTTCCAGCCGGTTCTTCTTGTCGCTCGACGACGACTTGATGCGCATTTTTGGCGGCGAAAACATCCGCGCCATGATGGATCGTTTGGGCGCCAAGGAAGGGGAAGTCATCACCCATTCCTTGCTGGATCGCTCCATTGCCGGGGCCCAAAAGCGGGTCGAAGCGCAAAACTTCGAGGTCCGCAAGCACCTATTGGAATATGACGACGTCATGAATTCCCAGCGCACGGTGGTCTACAAGCTCCGTCGCCGGATTCTGGACGGAGAAGATGTTCGCGACGAGATCGTCAAGCGCGTCGAAGAAGCCGTCGAACTCAAGATCACGGAAATGCTGGAGCAGGACCAGAATCCGGAAGATCCGATTTGGTTGGCCCACGAGGCCGACCTCAAGCGCCACTTCACGATCGAATACGCGCTGCACTCGGTGATTGCCGCGGGCGTTTCGCGCGCCTCGATCGTCGACGAAGTGGTCGCCAAGGTCAACGAAGCGTACAAGGAACTTGAAGAAAAGTGCGGCGACGAAATCCGCGAGGCCGAACGCCAGATTCTGCTCTACACGATCGACCACCTTTGGAAGGCCCACCTCTACGAGATGGACCACCTCAAGGAAGCCATCCGCTTCCGCGGCTACGGCCAGCGCGATCCGTTGTCGGAGTACAAGCAGGAAGCCTTCCAAATGTTTGGCCAGATGATGGATCGCTTGGCCTACGAAATCGCCGGGCGGGTGATGCACGTGCGCCCCGACCAGATGCCTCGCGCCCAGGAACGCGCGCCCATCCAGTACCAGCAAATCCATCCCGATCCGAACCAGCAAGACCGACCCCAGGCGCAACACGCGCCCCAAACGCCTCCGGAAATGGCGCCCCTGTTGCCCGGCACGCGTCCCATGATGGGTCCGCCCCCTGCCGTCATGCAGCAGCGCCAAGCCGCCCAAACCGCAGCCCTGGCGGGAACCGGACGCAACGACCCATGTCCTTGCGGATCGGGCAAAAAATTCAAGAAATGCCACGGGGAGAATTTGTGAATTGGGGGCCGGCCTGGACCGGTGTAGGGATCGGGCATGCCCGATCCCTACACCGGTCTGGCGGATTTTGTCCATGAGCGGCGTGTTCCTGTCCTTTGAAGGGATCGACGGGGCGGGCAAAACCACCCAAGTTGCCTTCCTTGCCAAAGCCTTGGAACGGCGCGGACACAAGGTGACCTGGTTACGCGAACCGGGTGGAACCCTCTTGGGCGAAAAGATCCGCTCGCTGTTGTTGGAAAAAACCGACGAGGCCCCGGTGCCCATGGCCGAGCTTTTGTTGTTTGCCGCGGCGCGCTCCCAGTTGGTGACCAACCGGATCCGTCCGGCCCTGAAACGGGGCGAGGTCGTTATTTTGGACCGTTTTGCCGACGCCACCTTCGCCTACCAGGGGTATGGACGAGGTGTCCCGCTAGAGCAAATTCTGTCCATCGAAGCCCTTTCCGCCGGAATCCAGCCCAAGCGCACCTGGTTGTTGGACCTGACCCCGGCGGAATCGGCCCGACGCCGCCAGGAACGCGGCGGGGCCAGCGACCGGATGGAATCCGAAGCCGATAGCTTTCGGGCCAAGGTTCGCTCCGGCTACTTGGAACGAGCCAAGACGTTCCCCGATCGCATCCGCATCCTCGACGCATCGGCGAGTGTCGATTCGATCGCCACCCAGATCTTGACCGAGGCGTTGGAACTGATCTGATTGGCTGTTGCCTGGAAATTTCTAGTGTGGTGTCTGGCAAGAAACTTGACTATCTAAAAGTGCCGCTCGCCCTTCGAGACGCCCATTTCATGGGCTGGCACCAAAAGTGCCCCGCCAAGCTAAAGTGAAGCCGCAGCGGTCCTCAGGATGAGCGGCAATAGTAGAGTCTTCAACAAGACGATACACTAGCAAGGTGTTTACGTATTAGGTAGAGCGCCTTGGTTCACCGCTCATCCTGAGGAGGCACCGCAAGGTGCCGTCTCGAAGGGTGAGCGTCATCCGTGTAGTGATCCATGTTGCCTCACACGAAATGGATCTTCTATTGTGATCGGGATCACCCCCGAAAGTCGAGTCCAGCGTCGTGCGCATTGAGCCAAGGAACCCACCACCCGCCGTCAATTTTGAGGATTGCGGTCGCAATTTTACAAACGTGCATTCTCTTTGTGCAATTTGAATGAGAGGCAATTGTCAATTTTCATGAATAATGTGGATTTGCCGTGTAGTTCAGGCAAAA
>CAIKAA010000360.1 GCA_903825275.1 uncultured Fibrobacterota bacterium
CCGTCCCTGCTCGCCGCCGATCCAACGCTCCAGGAATCAGAGCGTTGTGAACGATGGTCCGAAATGCTCAAAGGGATTGAACTTCCCGAGACGCGCAAACGCTTTCTCGCACCCTGTATGCAATTGATTCCCGGCACGGATCCCGCCGGGGAGCAGATCTTGCGGACCTTGCTGTATGTTGGAACGACTTGGCGGGTCCATCTGTCGAAGGTCCAGGCTTTGCCCAATCTGCGCCGATTGCTGGCGCTCCGGTCGGTGGGCTCGGTGTTTCCGCCAGATCTCGAATCGTCCTTGCATCGCGCTTCTTCCATGGACTTGGAGGAGATTCGCCAAAAATTGCGCCAGGGGGTCGATTCCGGGGTTTTTCCAGACCCTGAAACCATTTCGATGTTGCCCGTGGAAGCCGCCTGCCTGAGGGAGCGCACCCGCCATCTTGCCGATACCGCAGACCCCTATGACATGAAGGGGATGAGCCGATTGTTGCCATTGCTTCGCCTGTACGATGAATTGGCCGAGCGATTGGATATTTTGAATCGAGAGGCGATCGAGGGAATTTCGCAAGCACCCGACTTGGGACTCCTTAAATTTTTGGGGGAGAAAGAAACCCTTCGCGTGCTCCAGATTTTTCGCGAATTTCCCGGCGGACAGGAATTGGTCCATCTGCTCGAAATCCAGCGCCAGTTCCAAATCGACCCACCCGTGGTTTCGGCGCTGCTCACCTTGGGGCGGACGTTGAACCTGCCTCGACCCGAAGCAACTTGGCTCGAAATCATTTCGTTTTTTGGGGCCGCTGGCACGGGCGGACCGGTGCCGCATTGGCAATTTCGAGCTCCGATACCGGGTTACTTGGTTCGGGTTTTGGAACGAGCCGGAATCCGGATCCAGTCGGGAACCCTGTCGTTTTCGGCAGCCGATCTGGTCCTCCCCGCCCTGTTGGACGAACACACGGCAAGCATCGATCTTTCCAGCGGGCGAAAGCCGCCGCCGCCTGATTGGAAGGGACTGGTCCTTTCCAACATCACCCGCGACACTTTGGTCACGTCCTTTCTCAACAACCCCAAGTGCGTGCGCGTGCCGGGGTTGGTCGAAGTCGTGGTGGTCAACAGCCGTTCGCTGCAGATCTTGTCGTTCATCGCCTCCAAACGGGAATTGCATTCCGGCCACCAGAACAAGGGTGTTCCGGCAGCATTGCTACGTTCTCGCTCCAAGATTCCGCTCAGTCTTTTGCGTCGATTCATGCACATTCGATTTGTGACGCGTTCCGATTTGAAGGACATGTCCAACCGAGCCCCCCGCGCCGAGATCAAGAAGGAAGTCGGCGAGTACCTCAAGACCATATAGAGGAAAATTCCAAATGAACCTTCTCTTGCAAGATGTTGTCGAAGCCGATCCGGAACTGTTGAAAGGTGTGGGACGGGACTGGTGCCTTCGCCACGAATGCCTTCCCGTGCGCCTTCCCGATGGAAAAGCGGCCTTGGTGTTCGCCGAAGAGGTTGATTTCGAAGCGCTGGAATGGGGTTCCTTTTTGGCCGATTTGCCGATTTCGGAACCGGTTTCCATCGCCGGGGCTTCCGACCGGATCCAACATGGCTTGGCCGTGCTGCGGGGCGAGCGCGCGGCCGACAGCGAATCGGGATTGCTGGCGCATTTGACGGAAGAGGATTTGGCCGTGGGGGAGGGGTCGACCTTGGACGAAATCCGTCGCAAGTCCCAAGCCGAACCGGTGGTCCGCTTGGTCGACCACATTTTTGACGAAGCCTTGCGTTTGAACGCGACCGACATCCACTTGGAGCCCGTGGATACGGGCGTGACGGTGCGGCTGCGTCGCGACGGACTGTTGCGCGAATTCCTGGTGCTGCCGCGTTGGGTCCAGGCCAGCTTGACCAGCCGGATCAAGATCCTCGCCGAGCTGGACATCGCCGAAAAACGCTTGCCTCAAGACGGTCGCATCCAACGGGCTTGGCAAGGCGACACCTTGGACGTGCGCGTGTCCACCCTTCCCACTCGCCTAGGCGAGAAGCTGGTCTTGCGGCTTTTGCGCCAAGATGCCGCCGTCACCGACCTGGTTCAAGTGGGAATGTCGGACAGAATCCGTCACCCCTTCGAAGCCTTGTGCGACCGGCCCCAGGGGATGGTCTTCGTGACGGGTCCGACGGGTTCGGGAAAATCCTCCACGCTTTACGCCTCCTTGAGGCGGATTTTGCCGCGCGACATCAACATCACCACCATCGAAGACCCCATCGAATACCGCTTGCGGGGCGCCAACCAGGTGCAGATCCTGGAGAAAGCCGGCCTGACCTTCGCCGAGGCCCTGCGCTCCATCTTGCGCCAAGATCCCGATGTGATCCTGGTGGGTGAAATCCGCGATGGCGAGACGGCTTCCATCGCCGTTCAAGCCGCCCAAACCGGTCACTTGGTCTTCAGTACCTTGCACACCAACGACGCAGTGGGTGCCGTCACCCGCCTCGCCGACCTGGGCGTGCCGCGCTTTTTGATCGCTTCGGCGGTGCTGGGGGTGGTTGCCCAACGATTGGTGCGCAAACTCTGCCCCCATTGCGTGGCCTGGGGGGCACCAACTCTTGCCGAGAAGCAATCCTTCCCCGAGGACTTCGAACTTCCCGAGCGGGCGCCACATCCTGTGGGGTGCATTGAGTGCGATGGAACCGGGTACAAGGGGCGTACCGGCATTTTCGAGTTGCTTCCAGTGGACGACGCATTGCGAGAAGGAATTGTTCGTGGCGACTCCGATTCGGTTTTGCGGCGGAATTCGGGCATGAAGCCCTTGTTCTTCGACGGCTTGGAAAAGGTCGCTTCGGGAGTCACGAGTCTGGAAGAAATCTTGCGCGTGGGTGTTCGATGATCAATCGGACACTTTCCGCAACGAGTCCAAGTTGATAGGTTTACCCACACCAATCCATTCCAAGGAGAGTCCCAGCATGATGCGCCGAACCATCGCTTTTTTCTCAATGTTCGCTATGGCGACCTTGGTTCACGCCGAACCAAACAAGACCTTCGCGCCCAATTACCAGGGTCTGGATTCGATGCGGGCGACCATCTACACGTCCTATGGCCCCATGGTTTTTCGGTTGACTCCCGACAAGACCCCGCAGACCGTGGCCAATTTCGTCGAACTCTCCGACAAGAAATTTTATGACGGACTTGTGTTCCACCGGGTGATCCCCGGCTTCATGGCTCAAGGTGGCGATCCCCAAGGCAACGGCATGGGCGGACCTGGCTACAGCATCATCGACGAGTTCGATCCAACACTTAAAAATGTTGCCGGCGCACTTTCGATGGCCAATGCTGGGCCTGCGACGGGCGGAAGCCAGTTCTTCATCGTCCAAGTTCCACAGCCTCACTTGGACGGAAAACACACCGTGTTTGGAATGCTCCGCGAAGGCTGGGACATTTCGTGCTTGTTGGAAGTCGGGGACAAGATCGATTCGATCCGCATTCACCGGTTCGAGAAGAAAAAATAGCCCCAAAGGGTGGTCGGGATCTTCCGGCCATCACCTGGATTGTGCGCCTTCTGTCCAAACTCGACAGGAGGCGTTTTTGCATTCAGGGTTTGACCCAGAAGGTCGCCGAATGAGAAAATCATTGGGCACCAATACCGAAACAGGCGAACCTTGCCCATCGAATCCTCCAACGGTCCTATGCGCGTCCTCGTGGTCGATGACGAGGAGCCTGTCCGCACCTTCCTCTCGACCTTGCTTTCCCGGTTTGGGTACGATTGCACGGTCTGCACGGATGGCTTGGAAGCCCTTTTGCTCTTGGACCGCGAGACGTTTGGAATTCTGCTGGTCGATTGGCATCTGCCGGGAATGGATGGACTCCAATTGGTGCGGTTCCTGCGGGCTCGACCGGTGGGGCAAACGCCCTATCTGGTGATGATCACCGGAGACACCGACCAGGACTCGTTGGCCAAGGCTTTCCAGGCCGGAGTGGATGATTTTCTCCACAAGCCACTCGAAGTCAACGAGTTGATGGCCCGATTGAGCGGAGCCCATCGAGTTTTGGATCTGGAACGACGGATGCACCAAAAGGTTCAAGACGAAATGCTGAAGGGAATCCATCGCGGGAGTGTTCGCGAATTGTCAGAAATTGTCTCTACCTTGGCCCATGATTTGCGCTCCCCGTTGGCGACGCTTCGCTTGACCGCCGAGGGGATCCAGGCCAAGGCCAAAAACCAAGCCTCGGAACTGGTGCCTTCGATCCAGCGCATGTGTCGGGTGGTGGGGAACATGGCCGGAACACTGACCGATGTCGTTTCGGCCTTCATGCCTCACGAGGAACTTCAGGAAATTTGGGTGGACTTTGACCTTGCCAGCGAAATACGCCAAGCGGTGGAAATGCTGTCGGCGAGTCTGCCCTCGAACACGGCGGTAAAATTGCCTCCCTCGCGGGTTGCCCTGCGGGGAAATCCTTATGCCTTGCGTCGATTGGTGATGAACTTGGTCATCAACGCCATCCGACACGGTCATTGCGAGTCGATTTCGATTGGATTGAAAACCCAGCAGGATTCCGCATCTTGGGTCCTGCTCGAGATCCACGACGATGGGGGTGGAATTCCCGAGGTGCTGGTCCCCCATCTGGGCGAGCCGCTGTTTCTTTCCTCAGCTTCCCATCGTTCGGAATTCTTCGTCCATGGAACCGGACTGGGATTGGTGATTTGTCGAAAAATCGTCGCCGAATACGGTGGTCGAATCGGCGTATCGTCCACCCCCAAGGGAACCACGGTTCGGATCTGGTTGAAGACGAATTTGACAGAACCTGTCCGAGACAGCGAATTCGCCCCCTTGGAGACGGAGGTCCTTTCGTGAACGATACGGTTCTATTGGTCGACGACGACGATGATTTTCGCGATACGGTGTGCGAAATTTTGCGCGAGGAAGGTTTTGAGGTGATGTTGTCCGCGAGCGCCTCCCAGGCGATTGAACACGCCTCTCGCCAAACTCCTTCGATCTGTCTTTTGGATGTGGCCCTGCCCAAAATTGATGGCATCCAGCTTCTGCGATACTTTCGCAGCCGCAGGCTGTTTCGCCAAATGCCGGTGATCCTTCTTACCGCTGGAATTCGCAAGAACGAGGCGCGTCAAGCGCTCCAGTTGGGAGTAAAGGATGTGCTCCTCAAATCCCGGTTTTCCATCCAACAGATGATGGATCGAATCCATCGGCGCATCCACGAAGAATCCCAATCCTCTGGGGATTCCAGCGCCGAATGGGACTCCGACCCTTCGATCCATTCTGGATCCCCCGAAAACCTGCCCAGCGGATTTGACTCCTCGCTGGATTTTGAATTTCCCATCGATCCTCCCAAAGGGGACCCCTCGGCTTGGCAACACACCCAATGCATTTTGTCGGAGGAAATGATCGATGCGATTGGTGGCATGAGATCCTTGCCTGCCATCTTGGAAAAGATCGTTGCCAGCCTTTCCCAAATCGAACCAGACCTTTTGGAATTGGAGCAAATTCTTCACCGCGATCCGAGTGTGAAGTCCCTCCTCCTGCAATCCGCAAAGGATGCGACTCTCCAGGGAGTCGAGCCCGCTCGGGATTTGAGTTCAGCCCTTCATCTCCTCGGACCTTCCCACCTTCTTCACCTCATCGCCACTCGAGCGATCTTGCGTCCCGATGATTTGGAGGGGGATGCCGGGGAAGATTTGATCGCCCTCTGGCGCGCAGGGCTCGCGACTGGTTTGATCGCCGAACATCTTGCCACCCCTCCAAATTCTTCCAAAGCCTTCCTCTACGGCCTTTTGACGGAGCTTCCGAGCATCTTTGCCCTCCAATACCTGGGGTCGGATTGGTTGAAGTGGAAATCCCATGGACTGGTGAAAAGCTGGCCCCTTCGGGAAGTCCTTTCCAGCGCCTTGGGTGGCCCCCTCGAAGCCATGGCTCGACAAATTTTGGTAGCGTACCGGACTCCTCCCCCCATCGCGTTGCCGATCCAGGAATTCCACGATTCGATTCTGGCGGCTCGTTCCACCGAGCCAAGTACCCTCGCGAAGCTCGGCGACTTTGCGCGCATGCTCGCGTGCATTTACGGGCGCTTTGGAACCGCGTTCACCGAGATCCGGGCCTTGCATCGAGAGGAATGGAAGCTCCACGGGTTGGCCCAAGGAACCTTGCCGGACCTGATCGGGGCGATCTTGAATTTGGAATCGTTGGCGTCTTTGCCAAAAAATGACATGGAATTGCCCCAGACGAACTGCAAGGTCCTCTTTTGGCGAGATCCGCGTTGGTCCGATCCCGACCCCATTGAATCGATCTTGCGCCGATCGACCGACTGCCTTCGCGTGGAGCGTTTTGAGGAGCTTGCCGCCTCGGGACGGGTTCGCGTGGCCGTCGCCGAGCCCGGCTCCCTGGAGTGGGAACGGCTGGGCAACGTCGCTCCGGTGATTGCCTTGCACCGCGGCACTCGGCGGCCGGGCCCTTTGCCGCCTGGCGTCGACCCGCTGCGGATGCCATTGCCCATCCACCAACTCCTCCACAAGATCCGGAAGTCCATTCCTTGAGCCTAGGCCTTCCTGGCTCGCTTTGGGGGACTCGACCCCGGCGACTGCTGCAGAACGGTCAACCAGTCCGTTCTGCAATAACACCACAAGGAATGGGGATCGATCGGGTAGGTTCAAGGAACAAGCCGGTCTAGCCAAATGCCGATGACCGCTGCTGGCGGCATCCGGTCCGAGCGGAAAGAAACGCCAAATTTCGTCGCGGTTCCAATCTGGACTTCCGGACGGGAACTTGTCTACATTTCCAGAACTCCCCTTTTGACCACACCCATCCAGGAGCCCATCGCATGAAGAAGCCCATCCGCGTCGCTGTCACAGGAGCCGCTGGCCAGATCTGCTACAGCTTGATTCCACGCATCGCCTCTGGCGAAATGTTTGGAGCCGACCAACCCGTGATCCTCCAGCTTCTGGAAGTTCCCTTCGAGAAGCCCCAACAGGCATTGAAGGGTGTGGCGATGGAGCTGGAAGATTGCGCCTTCCCGCTGTTGCAAGGCGTGGTCCTGGCCGATGACCCGATGGTGGCCTTCAAGGACGCCGATTGGTGCTTGCTGGTGGGATCAAAGCCTCGCGGCCCCGGTATGGAGCGCAAGGAATTGTTGACAGAAAATGGCAAGATCTTTGTCGGACAAGGCAAGGCCATCGACGCCGTTGGCGCCGAGAATGTCCGGGTGGTTGTGGTGGGAAATCCCTGCAACACGAATTCGTGGATTTGCGCCCAAAGCGCCCCTCGCGTCCCCAAGAAGAATTTCAGCGCCATGACCCGGCTCGACCAAAATCGCGCCATGAGCCAACTGGCCATCAAGGCCGGCGTCCACAGCTCGGTGGTTACCGAAGCGATCATCTGGGGAAATCACTCGGCCACCCAGTATCCCGATTACTTCAACGCCAAGATCAATGGCAAGCTCGCTTCCGAAGTCATTGGGGACGAAGCCTGGGCCAAGGAAGTGTTCATTCCCACCGTCCAAAAGCGCGGTGCGGCGATCATCGACGTGGCGGGCGGTTCCAGCCGCTTCAGCGCCGCCAACGGGCTCATCGACCATGTCAAGAGCCTGGTCACCCCAGGATCCACGGTCCACTCCATGGCCGTCTGGTCCAACGGCGACTATGGCATCGATGCCAACATCATGGCCTCCTTCCCGGTCCGCACCGTGGGCAATGGCGAGTGGGAAGTGGTGAAGGGCTATGATCTCAACGCCTTTGCCAAAGACCGCATCGCCGTGTCCGTCAAAGAATTGAACGAAGAAATCGCTGTGGTGAAGGAAATGCTCGGAAGCATCTGAGTCTTCTGAGATGTTTCACGTTTGACTCGTCCCTGTCGGCGTACTGTCGGCAGGGATTTTTTGTGGTCGAATTTTCATTGGGTGTCCATCTGGGGCGGGGAAGTCTTTCGCCATCGGAGCCTTTCCCAAAACCCTGGATAAACCGGATAAGAATCCTCGCAACAATGATTTTCCCCTCGAGAAGAAGTCGATTATGTAATTGCTGGTAATTAATTGTCATGATAAATATCCTGATGATTTGTATTGAGACTGGAAGTCGATTTCTTTTCATGGTGATTTTTGCAATCAATGCTTAACCTCCCGTCCATTCGATTCCATTCCTGGTGCAACAGGCATCCATCACCTTTGTCTGGCTGAATGGTCAATCCAAAGTCCTTAAGGTTAGGGATGTTGGGGTTGATTGAACCTAGACAAGTTTGGGGTTTTCATGAGATCAAGGACAGGGTTGTTTTCGACGGTGGCCTGCCTCGTCGGCGCGATCGCCGATGCGGGTAGTGCCGCTGGAGTGGTCCATTTCGTCTACACTTCGGATCCGCACTATGCGATCACGCGGGCTCGGTTCCACCAAGTTGCCAATGTGAATGCCCAGCCGGTGAACCGGGCCATGATCCGGCAAATCAATGCGCTGCCAATCAAAAGGCTGCCTTCCGATTCCGGGGTACAGGCAGGCATGGCGGTTGGCTCGATCGATTATCTGATCGAAACCGGTGACATCGCCAATCGCAGCGACTCATCAAAATCCTACCAAAGCGATTCCGCCTCTTGGTCCCAATTCTGGAGCGATTACAACGACTCCTTGACCATCAAGAGCCGCGCCTCCACCGCGCCAACCTTACTGTTGGCTCCTGGCAATCACGACGTCACCAACGCGATCGGATATTACGGGAAAATGATTCCCGACACCGATCCGACCTCGATGGTCGAGATCTACAACCGCATGCTCAACCCTACGACACCAAAGACCAAAGCGACCTACAACTACGCCACGGACAAGGTGAATTACTCGCGCGAAATCGCGGGGGTCCACTTCTTGTTTGTCAACATGTGGCCAGATTCTGCCAACCGCATCTGGATGGAGACGGATTTGGCTGGTGTGAGCGCGACCACTCCAGTCATCCTCTTCACGCACGACCAGCCTTCGATCGAAACCAAACATTTGACCAGCGCCCATGACACCGTTCCTTCGATCAATTCCAAGGACAAGTTCGAGAACATGGTCGCCGAGCGGATCAAGGATGGCGCCAAGACCATCAATGACGCCACGGCTATCGAACAGCGCGGATTTGCGACCTTCCTGAAGGCCCACCAGAATATTCGAGCCTACTTCCATGGCAACGACAACGCCAACGAGTTCTACCTCTGGAAGGGACCGGACAACGATGTCGCCCTCCCCGTCTATCGTGTGGATTCCCCGATGAAGGGAAATTTTTCGGCCACCGACGAAACCAAGCTTTCCTTCCAATTGATCAGCATCGATTCTTCGTCCGCGACCATGACCGTGCGTGAAGTGCGGTGGAACAGCGACTCGACAAAATTCGTCGCTCCTGTCTGGGGCGATTCGAAGACCTTGTCGTTGAAGATCATTCCTTCCAATGATTCGTTGTTGGCTCGCGCCAATCTTCTGGTGGATACCAACTACACCGTTCCCTCGTGGACGATGTTCCTGCGCGCCAAGAACAAGCTGGTCCAGGCCGGCTCGGCCGAGGCCGCCACCGCCCTTCAAAACGCCGTGGCTTCGCTCAAGCCAAAGGTCACGCCCTACTCTGTGACAGCGAACATCAACGGGAACCCTGCCACCCAAATGGCCTTCAATTGGTTCACCAACGCCAATGTGACCGGTGGCAAGGTGGAAATCGTTTCTGGTCGCTCCAACGATACGACGGCGTTTGCTGCGCCGACAGTTTCCGTCAACGCGACAATTGGCGCCTACACCGCCAACTACAACGTCGCCGCCAACGGTCTTGGAGTCCTGGCAGGTCTTGCCGACAACACGAAGAAGACCTACTCGGTCAACAAAGCGCTGGCGACGGGCCTTACCGCTGGAACCACCTACTCCTTCCGGGTTGGTATGCCAGGCGCCTGGAGCGCGATCGGCCACTTCACGACCGCCAAAGCCGACAAGAGCGACTACTCGTTCATCTACTTCACTGATCCTCAGGCGCAGAGCGACGACATGTTCGCCGTGTCGGCCAAGACCATGCACGCCGCCGTGGCCACTGTTCCCAACGCCAAGTTCATCCTTTCCTGCGGCGACCTTGTGGAAACCTCTGGTTCGCCGAATGCGGAATGGGAATACGAGCAGTTCTTTCAGACCCAACAGGACATCTGGATGGATTACCCTCTCACCGCGATTACCGGCAACCACGACAAGTC